>JAQXUJ010000057.1 GCA_029219925.1 Clostridiales bacterium
TTCCTCCACTGTACAAAGAGCAGACCTTAAGCCTGCCCTTTGAAAATTTATTCTGTAATCACCGATTATTTAATCGGCTCTAAATGCCATATTTCTCTGTTATAATCGTCAATTGTACGGTCAGATGAGAAATATCCGCTGGACGCCGTATTCATAATCGCCATATGCCACCACTTTGACTTGTTATTGTAATCCTTGGATATTCTGTCCTGTGTCAGACAGTATGCTTCGAAATCGCGCAGCACCATATAGGTATCGGGGAAACCGTAATCTCCGAACAGCAGGGTCTGGTAAAGATCCCGGAAAATCTGGGTATTTTCCGGCTCAATCTCTCCTGAAATCAGCTGGTCAAGAGCTTTACGCAGCGCGCTGTTGGTGGAATAAATCGTCTTAACCTCGTCGGAATTGTTATACTTAAGTCTTGCGGCGACCTCCTCCGCCTTAAGTCCGAAGATATAGATATTATCCTCGCCTACCTGCTCCAGCATTTCAACGTTTGCGCCGTCCAGCGTTCCGCAGGTAACCGCTCCGTTTAACATAAACTTCATATTGCCGGTACCTGACGCCTCCTTGCCCGCCGTGGAAATCTGTTCCGAAACATCGGCGGCAACCACAAGCTTTTCCGCAATGGACACGCCGTAGTTCTCAAGAAATACCACCTTGATTTTTCCTTCTATTCTCGGGTCATTGTTAATCATGTCCGCCACAGAGTTTATCAGCTTGATTATCAGCTTTGCCCGCTGATATCCCGGCGCAGCCTTTGCGCCAAAAATATATGTCTTAGGCGTATATTCATGTCCCGGGTTTTCCACCAGCATATTATACTCCGCGAGAATATGCAGAACATTTAAAAGCTGGCGCTTATATTCGTGCAGCCGCTTCGCCTGAACGTCAAAGATAGAGTTGGGGTCAACGTCGATGCCGTTATGCTCCTTGATGTATTCGGCAAGCTTAACCTTATTTTCATGCTTGATTGCCGCAAACCGCTCCTGAAATTCCTTGTCATCAGCAAATTCCTTAAGTCTTTCCAGCTGCTTATAATCCCTGATCCAGTCCCTGCCGATTTTTGACGAAATCAGCTCGGTAAGCGCCGGGTTACAGTTGGCAATCCATCGGCGGAAGGTAATTCCGTTGGTGATTGCATGGAAACGGGACTTATCCAGCCTGTAATAATCGGCAAAAATATCACTGGTCAAAATCTTTGTGTGCAGCTTGGAAACACCGTTTACCGCAAAGCATGTCGCCAGGCACAAATTTGCCATAAACACCTGATTATCCGAAATAACCGCCATCCATTTCTGTTTTCCGAAATCGTTGGGATAAACCATTTGCAGATTTTCCATGAGCCTGCGGTTAATTTCCTCAACTATCATGGAAATTCTCGGCAAAATCCGTTTGAACATATCAAGAGGCCATTTTTCCAGTGCCTCGCTCATTACCGTATGGTTTGTGTAGGCGAATGTTCTTCTTGTAATATCCCATGCCTCATCCCAGCCAAGTCCCTTATCGTCAATAAGAATCCGCATAAGCTCCGGGATTGCCAGTGTCGGGTGAGTATCGTTTATATGGATAACAGCCTTTTCCGGCAGGTTGTGCCAGTCATAGCCGTACCGGCTTTCATACTCCTTCAAAATCCACTGAATTGTGGCGGAAACCAGGAAATACTGTTGCTTCAGACGCAGCTCCTTACCCTCGGTATGATTATCCTCCGGATACAGCACCTTGGAGATAAGCTCCGCCAGCTGCTTTTCCTCGGTGGAGCGAATGTAATTACCGCTGTTGAACTCCTGCATATTCATGACGTCGGGAGCCTTCGCCGACCACAGGCGCAGCTTGTTTACTATTTTTGAGTCATACCCCACCAGCGGCACATCATAGGGCATTGCAATGATTGTATGGGCATTTTCGTATCTGAAGGAAAAATGTCCGTCATTCCAGTCGGTATACACCTGTCCGCCGAAGCTTACCGTTACCGATTCCTCCGGACGGGCAATCTCCCACGCATTGCCGTTTTCAAGCCATGTGTCGGGCAGCTCGGTCTGATATCCGTCAACAATTTTCTGTCTGAAAAGTCCGTATTCATACCGGATGGTACAGCCATAGGCAGGCAAATCCATAGTCGTCAGGGAGTCCATAAAACATGCCGCCAAACGTCCCAGTCCGCCGTTTCCCAAGCCGGCGTCATTTTCCAGCTCCACAACGTCGGACAGCTCATATCCCAATGCCTTAAGCGCTTTTCTATATGTTTCTGTCTGCATTAAATTCAGTATGTTTGACGCCAGCAGCCTACCCATCAAAAATTCAAAGGACAGGTAATACAGCTTCTTTGAGCCTTCCTTTTTGACCTCCTTATGGGAAATCGCCCAGCGCGCCATTATCTGATCTCTTGCCGTCAGCGCACAGGCAGTATATACCATCTTAGGCGTGGCGTCCTCAAGCGTTTTTCCGAAGTGACGGGAAATTTTTCCCTCAATTTCATTTTTCAGTTCCGTTTCTTTTGCATTAAGCTTTACCTTTTCCATCAAAGACTATTTCCTTTCGCCATCTAATTTTATCTGCGCGGTTTATCCGCACTTTTTTTCCGTCCGCCGGACGGCTTTTTAGCCGCTTTAGCAGAGGCTTTTTTCTCCGTTTCAGGCACTGATTTTGCAATCTCCGCCTTGGTTTTTTTCAGTTTCTCCGAGCGTTCCTCCTCGGTTTGCTCCGCAAGAACCTTTTTGTCCTTGGACGCCGTTTCCGCCGCCCATGCGCTCTCTGCCGCAGCAGTATCCTTTGCAATTGCTCTCGCAAAGCTTGCAGACTTTTTCGCCGGCTTTTCCGGCTCCTTTTTCGGGGAATTAACCGACATTCCTGTTATTTCCTCATAAAGCGCAATATATTTATCCGCCGACGCACTCCACGAAAAGTCCTTGGACATTGCGTTTTTAACCAGCTTATTCCACGCACTGCGATTGTCGTAGTAGGTACGCATTGCGTAATTTATAACATGCATCATATCCTCTGCATTATATGCGGCAAAGGAAAAACCCGTGCCTCCTCCGGTATACTCGTTGTATGCGTCAACAGTATCGGCAAGACCTCCCGTTTCTCGCACAATCGGCAGCGTTCCGTAGCGCATGGAAATGAGCTGCGACAAGCCGCACGGCTCGAATCGCGACGGCATCAGAAATGCATCGCATGCCGCATAAATCTTATGGGACAGCTCGTTGGAAAAATAAATATTAGCCGAAACTCTGTCGGGATATTTCCACGCATAGTGTCGGAACATATTTTCGTAGCCTTCGTCGCCGGTTCCCAGCACTACCACCTGATATCCGCCCTCACAAAGCCGTTCCATAACGCCGGCAATCAGGTCAAACCCCTTCTGATCGGTAAGCCGTGACACTATTCCGACCATGAACTTATTTTCGTCCACCGGCAGATTAAGCTCCTTTTGGAGCGACGTCTTGTTCTTCTTTTTCCCTTCAAGACTGTCAGCCGAGTAATTGTTGTATATAATGGCATCGGTTTCGGGACTCCAATCCTCTGAAATGCCATTTACAATTCCGCATAAATCTTCGCTGCGTGCAGACAAGAGTCCGTTTAAGCCCTCGCCGTAGTCCGGCGTTGTGATTTCCTTGGCATATGTTTCCGAAACGGTTGTAATCTTATTGGCGTATACCAGTCCGCCCTTCAAAAGGTTGGCGTCCTTGTAATATTCCAGCTTATCCGAGGTAAAATAATAATCACCTATCGCCATTGCGTCCTTGATTTTAGCCAAGTCCCACCGTCCCTGAAATTTTAGATTGTGAATTGTCATAACCGTTTTAATCCCGCGGTAGAAGGGATTGTCGTAAAAGGTGTCTAAAAAGACCGGGATAGGCGCAGTCTGCCAGTCGTTGCAGTTGATTACGTCCGGACGAAATTCCAAGGTCGGCAGAAGTGACAGCACTGCTTTTGAGAAAAAGATAAATTTCTCGCAGTCCAGATGAATATAATCGTAGGGCTTATCTCCGCCGAAATAATACTCGTTATCTACAAAATAGTATTTGGTACCCTTGTACTCCATAGAAAAAACACCGCAATATTGCCGTCTCCAGCCCACATTAACATAAATATGGGTGATATACGTCATCATATCCCTGTATTTCCGGTCAATGCACCGATACAGCGGGAGCATAACCCGGCAGTCCGCTCCCTTTTCCTTAAGGGTTACAGGCAGCGACCCTGCAACATCGCCAAGTCCGCCCGTCTTAACAAAGGGTGCGGCTTCAGATGCAACATATAAAACATTCATACCGATACCACCTTTCCTATCTTATATGATACAACAAAATCGCAATTTTGTCAATTAAATTGCCCAATTTAGGATTTGTCATTTATAACAAAAATAATCATAAATATTAATGATTACCCGTGATTTTTATTGACTTTTTGCATATTAGGTGTTAAAGTATACATTGGAGGAGAATGAGTTTATGAAATTATCTGAGGGAATTAAAGCAAATACATATATAATAGATCATATTGACCTTAACATCAATGTTACGCGCCGTCTGCAAATGCTGGGAATGACTCGCGGCACTAAGGTTCTCGTGCTTAACAAAAAAAACCATGGACCTATGATTATCAAGGTGCGCGGAACCAGATTCGCACTGGGGAAGGGCTTTTGCGACGGAATTTTTGTGGAGGTGCCTAAAAGATGAAGGATTTGACAATTGCATTTATAGGTAATCCCAACTGTGGGAAAACAACTCTCTTTAATGCCTACACCGGAGCTAACCTGAAGGTTGCTAACTGGCCCGGCGTAACGGTGGAAAAAATCGAAGGACACATGAACTACAAGGGCCGCTCCATAAAGCTTGTGGATTTGCCGGGAATATACTCTCTTACCTCCTACACCATGGAGGAAAAGCTATCCCGTGAGTATGTGATGGGCGACGACGTAGACGTTATCATCGACGTTGCCGACGCCTCCAGTCTTGAACGCAATCTGTACCTGACTCTTCAGCTTATCGAGCTGGGAAAGCCGGTGGTTCTGGCTCTTAATATGATGGATATTGTCGAGGAGCGCGGCATGGAAATTGATATGCACCGCCTTCCCGAGATGCTGGGGATTCCGGTGGTGCCCGTGAGCGCACGAAAGCGCACCGGACTTGACATTCTCATACACGCCGCCGAGCATCATGCAGGACGTCCCCATGACCTCACCGAGCATCACCACCACGCAATGCCCCATTACGAGATTTCGGACGACGCCGAA
Organism: Clostridiales bacterium; assembly: GCA_029219925.1. GTDB lineage: Bacteria > Bacillota > Clostridia > UBA1381 > UBA1381 > UBA1738. The sequence goes on from JAQXUJ010000057.1 coordinate 5,243, forward strand.
GCCGCGGAACGCAGCTTTAATTCAAGCATTACTCTTCATTCAAAGCATCACCGCTACGTCATGGTTTATTCCGATGAAATAGAAGAAAAGCTGGATTATATCGTGGCAATATTAAAGCGCCGCTATCCCGATATGAAAAACTACCGCTGGCATGCTCTTAAGCTGCTGGAGCGGGACAGCGATATTATGCAGAAATATCCCACGGACCTTTCCGGCATTGCCGATGAAAGCTGCGAGCCGCAGATTATCAACGAAAAATATGACTTTATACAAGAGATTATCGACGAGGTTCTGGTAAACAAAAACGAAAAGAGCGCCTTTACCGACAAGGTTGACGCCGTGCTCACCCACAGAATATGGGGTGTTCCGATTTTCCTCGGAATTATGGCGGTTGTCTTTTTCCTTACCTTTACGGTAGGGGACTGGCTCAAGGGATTTTTTGAAAACTGGCTGGAGAGCTTTTCGTCATGGGTTTCCGCACTTCTCGGCATGATGTCGGCAAGCGACGCCGTACATTCGCTTATAGTGGACGGAATAATCGCCGGCGTGGGCGGAATACTGACATTTCTGCCCAACATATTTATACTTTTTCTGGCGCTTGCATTTTTGGAGGACAGCGGATACATGTCCCGCGTTGCCTATGTCATGGACGGCATAATGGGCAAGCTCGGTCTTTCCGGCAGAGCCTTTATCCCAATGCTGCTGGGATTCGGCTGTACCGTGCCGGCAGTCATGGCTTCCCGGGCATTGGAAAACAGGCACGACAAAATCCGTACCGTGCTGATTACGCCCTTTATGTCCTGCAGCGCAAGACTTCCGATTTATGTAATGCTGTCACAGATTTTCTTCGGAAATCATGCACTCGCCGCGGCATATTCCATGTATATTATCGGCTTTGCAATGGCTCTATTGATAGCATTCATAATGTCTAAGGCGGATAAAAAGCATAACGTCAACAATTTGCTTATTGAGCTGCCCGAATATAAAACTCCCAACCCGCACACAATTGCCATTTATGTCTGGGATAAGGTGAAGGACTATCTTACAAAAGCCGGCACAACCATATTCCTTGCGTCAATTGTGCTGTGGTTTATCCTTAATTTTTGTACGTCGGGCAGAGTTACCGACATGTCCCAAAGCTTCGGCGCACATATCGGCAGACTGCTTGTTCCGGTAATGTCCACGGCAGGACTGGGCTACTGGCAGATTGTTGTTGCGCTGATTTCAGGCATTGCCGCAAAGGAGGTTGTGGTATCCAGCATGGCAGTCCTGTACGGAATAGGAAATATTTCCTCGCCGGAAGGCATGGCTGCGCTGTCCGGAATACTTACCCAAAGCGGCTTTACGGCGCTCAACGCATACTCCATGATGCTTTTCTGCCTTCTGTACATACCCTGCATTGCCAGTCTTGCAACCATAAGCCGTGAGCTTAACTCCAAAAAACTCACCCTTTTCGCAATTGTTATGCAGTTGGGCATTGCATGGTGTGTTTCAACGCTATTCTATCAAATCGGAGGCTTGATTTTTTGATAAATAAAATTCATTTGGCACCCATGGCGGGTGTAACCGACCTGACCTTCCGGCTTATCTGCAAAGACTACGGTGCGGACGGACTTACCACCGAAATGGTGAGCGCAAAAGGGCTGTACTTTGGAAACAAACAAACAGCCGATCTCATGCGGCTTGACGAGCGGGAAAAACCTGCCGCCATTCAGATATTCGGTTCCGACCCGGATATTATTGCGGAAATCGTGCCGCAGGTTGTCGGATACGGCGCGGCATCAATTGATATTAACATGGGCTGTCCCATGCCGAAAATCGTCAATAACGGCGACGGTAGCGCCCTCATGAAAAATCCCTCTTTGGCAGGCGAAATTGTAAGGAAGGCGGCATACGCCTCGTCCATACCCATAACGGTTAAAATCCGCAAGGGCTGGGACAGGGATACCGCCGCGGAATTTGCGAAGGTACTGGAGGCAAACGGAGCAGCTGCGATAACTGTCCACGGGCGCACACGGGAGCAGCTGTATCAGGGCAAGGCGGACTGGGACACCATTCGCGCCGTAAAAAAAGCGGTTAAAATCCCTGTAATCGGAAACGGCGACATATTCACCGCCGCCGACGCTCGGCGTATGCTGGAATATACAGGCTGTGACGGGGTTATGGTAGGACGCGGCGCACAGGGTAATCCATTTATTTTCCGGCAGATAAAGGAATACTTTGAAACCGGCACGGTCACATATTTTCCGTCCCACAGAGATAAGTTGAATCAGGCATTGGAGCATGTGAAAATACTCTGTGCCGAAAAGGGAGAAAACTGCGGAGTTAAAGAGGCACGCAAGCATATAGCCTGGTATATCAAGGGGATACCTCACAGCTCCGAGCTTAAAAATAAAGTCTTTACCGTAACCGCGCTGTCGGATATGGTTGAACTGTTGGAATCTGCGGCACAATCACTCTGCTGATGTCGCAGACTTCTTTTTTTTCTACAAAAAATCCTATTGCATGTCTATATAATACGTGGTATAATTTTACTATAATTTCCGAAGGAGAACCAAAATGAAAAAAGTTATTACAGCACTTATTTTGCTATTGTCGCTTTCCTGTACGGCATTTGCCGAATCCTCGGACGATGCCGAACCCGTTTCCGCTCCAAAACAGGCGGATTTGTACATATTCGGCAGCGGCATATCTATGGAAAGCTTCCCGATAATTGAGAACGGGACTCTGTTCCTCCCGGCTAAGGAATTTTTATCGCATCTGGGAGCCAACGATTTCTCCATAGATGAGGAAAATCAAATCACCGTAACCTACGGTGAAAAGATGATTTCCATGCACATCGGAAACACCGACGCCGCGGCAAACGGAGAGGCGGCAGTCCTGCCGGCAGCACCTTTTCTCTCCGGCGAAACCGTATATGTGCCTATGCGTTTTGCGGCAGAAGGTCTTGGCTTTACCGTGGCTGCCCATGACGATGGGGATATTCTTACGGTATCCGTAGACCTGCCCGTCACGTCAACAGCTGCGGAGGAATATATAAATTCCGCAAATCTCAGTTCGGATACGCCATATCTTGTATGGGTCAGCAAAAAAGAATATGTCGTTTACACCTTCCTTCGTGAAAACGGACGTTGGAAGGAGGTATACTCCTGTCCCTGCTCAATCGGAGCGAGCTCGACGCCGACAATTACCGGAACCTTCAAATACTTTTCTCTCGAAAAGCGCTGGTCCTATGAAGATTTTTATGTAGGTCCTATCATGCGGTTTTACGGCGGATACGCAATACATTCGACGCTGTTAAAATATGACGGCAGCGATTATAACGCTACAGTCGGAAAAAAGCTGTCCCACGGGTGCGTACGCGTCCTTCCCAAGGATATTAACTGGATGGTGTGCTACGTGCCGCTTAAAACTACAATTCACATAACGGAAAACTAATACTAAAAATCCCGAAACCGGAAACTCCGGATTTCGGGATTTTATACTGCGGCGGTATTACTCCCCCACCGCAGAAATTATTCACTTTTCTATCAGCGTATCATTGCGGTAAAACAGTCCGTCAAACCTCATGCCGCTGAAGCTTTCGGTCTTTTTCCCGTCCACCAGAAACTGAACGTTGCTTACATCGTCCCGCTCGGTCAGAGAATTCACGATTGAATAGATAATAAGCCTGCCCATGCTTTCCTGGGCGGAATTTTTACCGATAAAATCCTGCTTGAAATTCACATAACACGTTCCGTCGGTAGTTTCCACCGATAAAATTCCCGTATCCGGTGACAGAAGCCTTTCACTGTTTTTATTTCTCGGCCCTTTTATAAGCTCCGACACAATATACTGCTCCACAGGCAGCTTATCGGTGATATTCACTCTCCGGTATTCATGTACCAGCTTGGTTTTTTCGCTGTCAGCGAAATACAGGTCAAGCCCCGTAGCGCAGTCATCGTCTGACGCAAGATTAATCTCATCGCCGGAAATAAATCCGCTTCCCGTTGCGTCCTTCCCGCCGCAGGTGACGCACACCGCCGTAATGTCAGGTATCTGACACAGCGTTTTTACCACCGCATATGCTGCCAGCAGTCCGGACTTTTTATATTCCTCCGAAAAATCCACGCTTACCCTTCCGCCATCATTTTTAAAGCCGGCAATTTTTACGCCTTTATCCATAATCGGGATATGAGTCTTTTCAGACGGACCCTTTATAAGCTCCTCCAGAGCTTTTTTACAGAAATCATTAATATTTTCAGCATCAATTCTGCGCTTCTCCGCCGAAATAACCGAGCTGTCCTTGGAAAGGAAATACACATCTATTTCTCTTCCCCCATCATTGCCGCCCTGGTCGGCAATAAAGAAAATGGCTGTGCCGGCAATGAGAAACAGGGCGGCAAGTATAAGCACTTTTTTCATCAATCTCATATTAATCTCCATTCCGCCGCCGTGCGGCGACACAAATCCAACGTAAAAAAGAAGCAAGCAGATTACCGCTTTGCAGCGAGCGGTGCTGTACGAGTGTACCGCTCCGAACAAAAATCGGTAAGATGCGCAGCTTATTTTTCACGTTGATCTCCTCTGTTATGAATTCAGCCCCACATTATACGGCAGCGTTATTATAAATATGCTTCCGCCGCCTTCGGCATCCTTTACCTCAATGCTTCCGCCATGCAGCTGTACCGACTCCTTCGCAATAGCAAGACCCAGACCGGTTCCGCCCGTATCCCGTGCCCGGGAATCGTCCAGGCGATAAAATCTTTCAAAAATATGCTCCTTTTCCCCGTCGGGAATCCCCGGTCCGTTATCCTGTACCGTAACGAAAACCTTTGCGTCCTTTTGCTCCAGTCCCAGCCTGACAAAGCCGCCCTCCGGCGTGTATTTTACGGCATTATCCACAATATTGTAAACCGCCTCCCATATCTTATCGTAATCAAGCATTATAGGCTCCAGCGCCGCAGCAGAAAAATCCGGATACAGCACAATATTTTTCACTTCGGCGTTAGGCGTAAGCTTTCGGATTATAGCGTTCAGCATTACCACAAAATCCACCGGCGTGAGCTCGGTATTGTTCCTGTTTGCGTCCATCTTTGTAAGGGTCAGCAGCCTCTCCACAAGCCTTGTCAGACGGTCTACCTCGTCGCTTAAATCGCCGAGAAAATCCTGTATCATCTCCGGCGCGGGATTATCTGTCGTGACCAGACTGTCACATATAAGCTTTATGGTTGCCAGCGGCGTTTTCAGCTCATGGGAAACGTCCGATACAAACTTTTTTCGGTTCTGTTCAAAATTATCCAGCTCCGACGACATATAATTTAGCGCCTTCGCCATTTCCTGAAGCTCGGTACACCCCTTTTCCTTTGCTTTAATATTAAAATTTCCCTTCGATATTTCCTTGGCAACCGAAATAAAATTATCAATGGGCGCCGTTGTCATCAGGGATAAGGTAAGACTCAGCATAGCAACCAAAATACTTATTATAGCCGCAAACAGCACAAGATTTGCCCGAATATTCCCTATAGTTGCGTCAATATCGGAAACCGACTCAACAAGATAAACAACGCCGGCATTTTCTCCGTTTACCAAAAGAGGCACGGCAACCGACATCATGCCGCTCTCCTTGCTGTGAGAAAACGCCTGATCGTCCTCTGCCAGACACCTGCTTATTGCCTCTCTGATAACGATTTTACCTACCAGGTCGGACTCGTCGCTGGTATCGAAATACGCGCGGCTGTCCGGACGCACGGCAATACCCCGTATACTGCTGCCCGCCAGCGTTTGATTTATGTTAAAGCGCGTCTGCTCGTCTACCTCGTGAGCATCGGTAATCAATCCGGACACAATATTCGCCTTGGCAAACAGCTTTACCTTTTCCGAATCGTAAAGCTTCTGCGAAACCACTCCCACTACATATACGCTCAAAAGAACCATGGCAAGAAGGATTACCCCCACATACGTTGCCATCATGGAAAATCGCATAGATGAAAAGAAATCCTTAATTTTTCCTGTAGTAATAACCAACACCCCATTTTGTCAGAATGTAAAGCGGTTCTGCGGGATTTTCCTCAATTTTTTCCCGCAGACGCCTTATATGCACATCCACCGTGCGGACATCACCCGGATAGTCCACTCCCCACGCAATATTCAAAAGGCTTTCCCTTGTATAAACCCGTCCCGGATTTTTAATAAACAGATCAAGCAGGTCAAATTCCTTGCCGGTAAGCTCCACCGCTCTGTCCTTTATGGTTACGCGGCGAAGATTATAGTCCAGCTTAATGTCGCCCGATACCACAATTTCATTATTATTCTTCGGAGCGGGATTTACTCGGCGCAAAATCGCCTTTATCCTGGAGGTGACCTCCCTAATATTAAAAGGCTTGGTGATATAATCGTCAGCGCCGTATTCAAGACCGAGAATTTTATCAATATCCTCGCTCCGCGCCGTAAGCATAATTATGGGGACATCCGAAAAGCCGCGGATTGTACGGCATACCGTGAGTCCGTCCATCTTGGGAAGCATTACGTCCAAAAGAATCAGATTAATGCTGCTGTCCCGGGCAAGCCTTACCGCTTCCTCGCCGTCATATGCCGTGACCACCTGATAGCCCTCCTGCTCAAGGTTATACTTGAGCCCCTTTACAATAATCTTTTCATCATCTACAACCAGAATTTTCATCTGCCATACCTCTCCTTTTATTCTACCGTTATATGCGATTTTATGACATTAAACCGTTTCTCTCCTATTCCGCTTACCTTCATAATGTCTTGAATAGTTTCAAACGGTCCGTGCTCCCTGCGATAATCCACAATCCGCTGCGCCATCTTTTCCCCGATACCGTCAAGCTTTGTGAGAACGCTTACCGGCGCAGTATTTATATTAATTATCCCATCCTTCTCATATTCATCCTCTTCGCCGCTTTCCTCCTGGTATGTATCTTCAATCACCGGCGTGGGTGCAAGAGCCGAGGAATTTTTGATTACTGCAAATTTTGACGTATGTAAATCTCTTATGATAAGCCCTGCCGCAAGCGCAAAAATAAATATTAATATCCAACAGCTTTTATACGGCTTTTTCAATTAAAATCACCTTACAATATATAATCTTATTATAAGTATATCACAAATAATTCAATTTTCATAGTTTTTTATGAAAAATAATTATATTTCTTGCAAAATTAATTATTTTTATGTATAATTAATGTATATAAAGTGTATTTTCCGGTCTGCCCCGCCCTGCGGCAGACGTGGTTCCATAACAGGGGCAGAAAGGTTCTGAAATTATATGAAAAAACACCTTCTTGCATCAATAATTTTTGCGGCTGTGATTGCATTTAATTCGTTGGCCGCAGCGGCTCCGTCGGCGAGTCCCTCGGCAGCGCCCAAAACAGCGGCATCGGCGTCACCGAAAACTTCCGCATCACCGAAAATTTCCCCGTCGCCGACAGCTTCGGCAAAGCCCACATCATCACCAAAGGCATCCGCATCGCCCAAATCATCAACGGCGCCCTCTGCGTCACCGGCACCGGAGGCGACCGAGAAAAAATCAGAGTTCCCCGTACCGCGTGCCGATTCTGCCATAGTTATTGACGCAAGCTCCGGTGACGTTATATCTGCACTGAATGCCGATAAAAAAATGTATCCTGCCGGTCTTTCCAACATAATGACGGCTATTATTGCTCTGGAAAACACCAACCTTGCCGACAGCTGCACCGTCACCGACGAGGCGCTGGCAGGCATAACCTATGATCAGCCGCAGCTTGGCATGAAGGTCGGGGAAAGCTATACCGTAGAACAGCTTTTACACGCAATTATATTAAACTCCTGCAATGATGCCTCAAATACCCTTGCCATATCAGTTTCGGGCAGCATAGACGCATTTGTGCAGAAAATGAATGATAAGGCGGCGGAGCTTGGTCTTGCCGGCACGCACTTCGCAAATCCCTCCGGCTATCAAAACGAAAATCACTATACCACCGCCTCCGATATGGCTTATCTTTCGCTGTACGCCATGAGCAACAGCACCTTTGCGCAGATTGCGGCAACGCAGAAATACGTATTTCCGCCCACGGCAATGCGCAATACACAGAAAACCATATTAAGCACCAATCATCTTGTGAGCCGATACAAATATCCTTATCACTTTTACGCAAACGCCACAGGCATAAAGTCCGGAAACAGCAATGACGCCGGATACTGCCTTGCCGCGTCGGCAGTAAAGGGTAAGCTTAATATCATCAGTGTGGTTATGGGCTGCAAAAACACAAATGCAAACGAGGGAGCATATTCCTTTACCGACACCGCAGCTATTTTTGATTACGTTTTTGAAAACTATCAGTCGGTACTTCTTGCGCGCAAAGGCGATGTCTTATACGATACAAAGGTTTCTGAAGCAAAAAATTCAACCCGCTTGGCGCTCACCGTTGAGGACGATGTTTACATCACCCTCAAAAACACCGCCGACCCGGAGGTTATCACAAATGAAGTAAACATTGTGCAGGACACAAAAGCGCCCATTGCTCAGGGTGATTATTTCGGAACAATCACCTATTTCTACAACGGGAAACAGCTGAAAACAATTAATCTTGTCGCCGCCAATGAAGTCAAGCGCGATTTAATATTGCATATAATGAACAGCATTATTCATTTTATCTTTAATCCGATTACGCTTATAATAATTATTCTATTGCTGGCGATTTGGATTCGATTGCGCATAATCCGCAACCGTAAACGCCGCAAACGCCACAGAAAAATGGTTTCCTATTCCGGTAAAACCGGGATAAACTCCGACAGAAACAGCGTTTCGCGCAGCCGCGACGGATACCGCCGCAGAAGATAGCTTTAAAAAAACTGAGGTTTTCCTCCTATGGAAAACCTCAGTTTTTTAATAACTTTAGAACTTGCTTCTCTTTTTAAAAGTAGTATGCAGAAGCTCATGTGCCTTATGTGAGCACGGCTCTCCGAAATATTCGCTGTAAAGCTTTTGAATATACGGATTTTCGTGTGATTTTCTGATTGCGGAAGCCTCGTCCTCAGAATAAAGGGCCTTTGCGCGAAGCGCTTTGACATCAGTCACTGCTTTTGTTCTGGAGTCTACAATCGGCTGACCGCCGCCGTGGATACATCCGCCCGGGCATGCCATGATTTCGATAAAGTCGTAATGCTCGCCCGCTTTAACCTTTTCCAGTATGGTTCTTGCGTTCTTTGTTCCGTGAGCAACTGCGATATGGACATCCTTGCCGGCAATTTTTAATGTTGCCTCCTTAACGCCCTCAAGACCTCTTACCTCTGTTATATTAATATTGTCAAGGGGTTTGCCCTCAAGCTTTTCATATACGGTACGGATAGCCGCTTCCATAACACCGCCTGTTGTACCGAAGATAACTCCCGCACCGGTCGCCATACCGAAGGGCTGGTCGAACTCTTCATCGGGCAGCGACGCAAAATCGATACCTGCCTGCTTAATCATTCTCGCAAGCTCTCTTGTCGTCAGGGACGCATCAATGTCCAGGCTGCCGCTGGAGGACAGCTCCGGACGGCTTGCCTCATACTTCTTCGATGTACACGGCATGATTGCAACCGAGTATATGTCCTTCTTGTCAATACCTGTCTTCTCGGCATAGTACGACTTAATCACCGCACCGAACATCTCCATGGGCGACTTTGCCGTAGAGAGATTATCGGTAAATTCCGGATAGTAATGCTCGCAGAACTTAACCCAGCCCGGCGAACAGGAAGTAATAATCGGAAGTCTTTCCTGCTTTGTAAATCTCTCAATAAATTCCGTACCCTCTTCCATAATGGTCAGGTCGGCAGCGGTATCGGTATCAAACACCTTGTCGAATCCCAGACGGCGAAGGGCAGCAACCATTTTTCCGGTTACCGGTGTGCCTATAGGCAGACCGAATTCTTCGCCAAGCGCCGCACGTACAGCCGGTGCTGTCTGAACAACAACATGCTTTTCGGTATTGTATATAGCTTCCATAACCTGCGGAATTGACGTCTTTTCATACAAAGCGCCTACAGGACACGCTACTATACACTGTCCGCAGTATACGCATGCAACATCGGACATGGGCTGTTCAAATGCTGCGCGAACCTCGGTAGCAAAGCCTCTGTTTACCGCTGAAATAACCGAAATATCCTGATTATCACAGGCAGCTATACATCTTCTGCACAGCACGCACTTATTATTATCTCTTACAAGGGATGTTGACGAATTATCAATCTCATGCTGTATATTTTCGCCCTCATATCTAAGACCGTCCACACCCAGCTCGTCCGCAAGAGTCTGAAGCTCACAATTTCTGCTTCTGATGCAGGTAAGACACTTCTTTTCATGATTGGACAGAATAAGCTCAAGGGTAGCACGACGTGCCTTTCTTACCTTTTCGGTATTTGTAAATACTTCAATCCCCTCTGCAACCGGGTATACGCATGCCGCCTGCAGCGCTTTTGCGCCCTTAACCTCAACAAGGCACATTCTGCAAGCGCCGATCTGGTTTAAATCCTTTAGGTAACATAAGGTAGGAATGTTGATACCAACCTCACGCGCTGCGTCAAGAATAGTGTAGCCCTCAGGTACGCTTATGTCCTGACCGTTTATTTTTAAGTTTACCATCTTCATTTCATTCCTTTCCTCAATTAATCTTTATCAATTGCGCCGAACTTACATGCCGCCTGACATGCGCCGCACTTAATACACTTCTCCTGGTCGATAACAAACGGCGACTTAATCTGACCGGAAATTGCGCCCGCCGGGCACTGTCTTGAACACAGGCTGCAGCCCTTACATTTATCCGGATTAATCTTGTACTGCGCAAGCGCCTTACATACGTGAGCCGGACATTTCTTGTCCTTTACGTGTGCAATGTACTCATCTCTGAAGTAATGCAGAGTGGAAAGAACCGGGTTAGGAGCTGTCTGTCCCAGTCCGCACAGAGCTGATGACTTGATTGCATAGCACAGCTCCTCCATCTTGTCAATATCCTCCATTGTGCCCTTGCCGTTTGTAATCTTTGTCAGAATTTCAAGCAGTCTCTTTGTACCGATTCGGCAGGGAGCACATTTACCGCAGGATTCGTCAACGGTAAATTCAAGGAAGAATTTCGCGATATCAACCATACAGTTATCCTCGTCCATGACGATAAGTCCGCCCGAACCCATCATGGAACCGATTGCGATAAGCGAATCATAGTCAATCGGCGTATCTATAAGTGACGCCGGAATACATCCGCCGGAAGGACCGCCGGTCTGGGCGGCCTTGAATTTCTTTCCGTTGGGAACGCCGCCGCCGATGTCTTCAACTATCTCACGCAGAGTCGTACCCATAGGGATTTCAACAAGACCCGTATTGTGGATTTTTCCGCCTAATGCAAATACCTTTGTACCCTTTGACTTCTCGGTACCCATTGACGCGAACCAGTCCGCACCCTTTAATATAATCTGCGCAATGTTTGCGTAGGTTTCAACGTTATTAAGAAGGGTAGGCTTGCCCCACAGACCCTTTACTGCCGGGAAAGGCGGACGCGGACGGGGTTCTCCTCTTTTACCTTCAATTGATGTAAGCAGAGCCGTTTCCTCACCGCATACAAATGCTCCCGCACCAAGACGTAGGTCAAGATCAAAATTAAAGCCTGTTCCGAAGATGTCCTTTCCCAAAAGACCGTATTCTCTTGCCTGCTTAATGGCAATTTTAAGTCTTTCAACAGCAATAGGATACTCTGCTCTTATGTAAATATATCCCTGGTCGGCGCCTACGGCATAGCCGGCAATCGCCATAGCCTCAATAACCGCATGGGGGTCGCCCTCCAGCACCGAACGGTCCATGAATGCGCCGGGGTCGCCTTCGTCAGCGTTACAGCAAACATACTTTTGGTCGCCCTGAGCCTTATAGGTGAAATCCCATTTCAGACCGGTAGGGAATCCGCCGCCGCCTCTGCCGCGCAGTCCCGAATCCTTAATGGTCTGAATAACCTCTTCCCTTGTCATTTCGGTAAGCACCTTAGCAAGAGCCTGATAGCCGTCAACAGCTATATATTCGTCAATATTTTCAGGATTTATAACGCCGCAGTTTCTGAGCGCAACACGGTGCTGCTTAGCATAGAATGCGGTTTCGTTCAGGGACTTTATATTATCCTCTTCAACAGTTTCGCTGTAAAGAAGTCTTTTTACAATACGTCCCTTTAAAAGATGCTCTTCAACAATTTCCTTAACGTCCTCAACCTTTACGCGGCTGTAGAAGGCGCCCTCCGGATAAACTACCACAACAGGACCCAGTGCGCAAAGACCGAAACAGCCTGTCTGTACAATTTTAATTTCATTTTCAAGATTATTTGCCTTCAGCTGGTTTTTAAACTCCTCCTGCAGAACAACTGAGCCTGAGGAGGTACAACCCGTACCGCCGCAAATCAATACATGAGCTCTGTATATATTCATTTTATGTTAACCCCCTATTTTATTTAACCTCTTCACCGATTGTGAACTCTGCGACAGGCTTATTGTTGATAATGTGCTCCGCTACAACGCGTGCCGCCTTATCCTCTGTCATATGAACGTAAGTAACCTTGTCCTGTCCCGGAACATAAACCTCCACAATAGGCTCCAGACGGCACATGCCGATGCAGCCCGTCTGCGTTACCGTTACTCCCTGGAGATTTCTCTTTTCAATCTCCTTAACAAATGCGTTTAATACAGGGCGCGCTCCCGCCGCGATACCGCAGGTTGCCATGCCGACAACTATACGAATACCGTCCTCACGTTCTTTACGCAGGTTTACCTGATTTAAAGCTCTGTTACGAATTTCCTGTAATTCTGCCAAAGTTTTCATAGTTAATCCTCCTTAGATTTTTTATTTATGTAAAGTTGATTTATAAAACCTTAACGTATTTCGTCAATACCTTCCCTTATATAACCGTCCAGCCACATAACCACCTCCGGAGTATCCAGCGGAACACCGTCCAGCTCCCTTCGGACTTCGCGGGTATCCATTACAAATTCCTTTCCGTTTATAATATGTCGGTAAAGAAAATCTATATCCGGTGAGCCGGAAACCAGCGTCGTAACCGTCCCTGCCATATCGCCCAGAGGTGCTCTGTCAATATGGTCATAGGTGAAGGTAACATGCATCTTGGTTCCCTCTCCCTCCTTTGAGGAAATATCAAGCTCTCCCCCGCACTGATTTGCGGCAGCCTCAAACAGAGAGATGCCCATTCCGACCTTCCGGGTTGTTCTTGTTGTGGAGAACGGGTCCTTAACCGTTTTCAAAAACTCCTCGCTCATACCGCAGCCGTCGTCATTTATATCAATAATAAGAAGATTGTTTTCAATATCTTCGTTCACCGTGATTTCTATCAAGTTGGCTTTTGCCTTAACGGAATTTTTTGCAATATCCAAAATGTGAAGTGACAACTCCTTCATATAGTTCCGCCGCCTTTCATTTTCCTTTGTCCGAGCAGAAAATTTTCCTTAATCCCCGGCATTTTATCCGCCTAATATCCGGAAAATATCCCGGATACCACCCGCCTCCAAAAAAGCGTCCCGCTGCGCAATATCGCCAAGATAATGGGCGTCGGAATTTCGCAGAACCTTATATTTTGCAAGCTCCGGGCGGCTGTCAATATATGCCGCAAGATCTGCGGTATTTCTTGAAACCTCGATACATCGGATATCAATGTCGTCGGGAATAAATCCCAGATTGGTAAGAACGCTGTAGGAATGTCTGTCCACATGTGCCGGAATAAACAGTCCCCCCGCTTCCTTCACCATATCAAAAAGGCGGTTAATTGACAATGCCGCAGGAGAAATAAGGAGCTTTTCCTCAGTTCCGACAATATTGTCCTCCTCGTCCATAATAAGCTGTTCCCCGAAAATCTCCGGTCGGTTTTTTATATCCGGAAGCGCATTATAAACCTCTCGGGCGACTGCCTCCGCCGCATCTGCCGACGGATACAGCGTCAGGATATGAACCTCCTCTTCCGTTTCCACCTCCATTGCAGGCAGAACGGTTACTCCCGCCTTTTTTCCCGCCGCCATTGCCGCACGGACATTTCCGGCAGAATTGTGGTCGGATATCGCCACCGCATCAAGTCCCGACAGCGCCGCCATATTCACGATATTATTCGGCGTCATATCATTGTCGCCGCAGGGTGACAGGGCAGAATGAATATGAAAATCATAATAAATCATTTTTGTATCTCTGCCGACAGCTCGCAAGCCAGCTGATATGCGGTTTTTTCGCTCTGTAATATGATTATTCCTTCCTCATCGGCCTTATTCACTATATTTTCCGGTGCGGAAACACCCTCACACAGCAATATACACGCACAATCGGTCAGCGCTGCAACAGCTACGATATTAATATTGTTCATTATCGTAATCCATACATCGCCCGACTGTGCCCTGCCCATTACCCAGCTGAGCAAATCTCCGATATAGCAGCCGCTAATCCCGCGGTCGGAATATTCCGAATCCGTCAGAACGGTTAAGTCAAGCTTTTTTACCAGTTCGGATATTTTCATAATTTATTCCTTCCCGTTTCTTTTCTTCATCTCATACAGCTCCCTTGCCAGCTCTCCGATACGCTCGCGCATGCGGAAAATGCAGTCGGTTTCGCTACCAAAGCCCCGTACAATATCCTCAGCCAGCGCCTTACAGGTAGGCGCCCCGCAGGAGCCGCAGTCAATCTTCGGAAGACGTTCGAAAATTTCGTCCATCTGCTCCATTTTGCGCATAGCCTCTTCCAGATCATCATCTAACATGGCGGTTGGCTTTCCTGTTACGGTTTTCTGCCATGCCAGACTGTCAACATTAAGATTTTCCGGCTCTTTCAGCTCGGTTTTTTTCGACTGCTGCGTTGTTCTTCTTGCGGCAAGAAACGGATTTGTTATATTAAGTGCGCCGCCGCTGCACCCGCTGGTACAGGCGGAAAGCTCGATAAATTCTACAGTATTGACCTTTCCGTATTCAATTTCCTCTAAAACGGTAATAACGTTATGTATCCCGTCCACCGCCATGTAATCCTCAACGCCTGTTCCTTTGCACTCGCCGCCGCTGCGCGCCCAGGAAATACCCTCCCTGCCGGAAACGCCGAGAGGCTGTTCCTCTACCGTTTCCACAATGGGACGAATTCTGCCGAAGGCGTCCTTTGCGGCTATCGCTCCGCTGACGTTGGATTTTTCAAGAGTAAGCGGCACCTTTATGCTGGTTACCTTCGCAGGACACGGCGTTATGAAAAATACGCCTATCCTTTCGTCGGGAATACCCGTTTTCTCATGTGCCTGCTTTCTTGCCAGCATTGCCGCCGCCTCCATGGGCGACACAAGGGGCAGAATGTTCGGCAGAAGGTTTGGAAAACGCTCCCTAATCAGCCTCAGAACCGCCGGACATGCCGAGCTGATAACCGGCTTTTTAAGATTTCCCTCCATAAGAAGCCGTCTTGTTGCGGCGCTTATGTATTCAGCACCTCTCGCCACCTCGAAAACATCGTCAAACCCAATTTTTATAAATGCCGTAAGGATTTTATTTACACTTAAATCATTGCGGAACTGACCGTAAAAGGACGGTGCGGGAAGTGCAATGTTATAATCGAACTGATTCAGCATATCAAAGCTGTCGGCGGCTGCTTTTTTTGCATGTGCCTGACACACCTTGATACATTCTCCGCAGTCGATGCAGCGTTCTTTAATTATTTTTGCTTTGCCGTTTTTAACCCGAATCGCTTCTGTAGGGCAGTGCGAGATACAATTTGTACAGCCGTGACACTTATCTCTATCCAGTATAACCGAGTGAAAATAAGTCATAATACCCTCCATGCCGCGTTTGCAGCTTACAGATTTATTATAAGCGTTATTGTGGTGCCTTGACCGGGTGCGGTGTCAATGGTCATATCGTCCGTATATTTTTTCATATTGGGAAGACCCATTCCTGCCCCAAATCCAAGCTCGCGTATATGCTCGCCGGCGGTAGACCATCCCTCCTGCATCGCAAGATTTACGTCCGGAATACCCGGTCCGTTATCGCGGAATGTAACGCAAATGGATTTCCCCGAAATCTCCGCGTCGCACTCGCCGCCGCCGCCGTGAATAATTGTGTTTATCTCCGCCTCATACATGGCTATGGAAATACGCCGTATCACCGTCGGGTCAATTCCGAGTTTTTTCAGAACCGCCTTGAAGTCGCTGGACGCCTCGCCGGCAGCAGAAAAATCCTCTCCCGAAATTGTATAGTGCTTACGCATCGCACCTTCCCCCAAGCCCCTTCTCGTAAAGCTTTCCGCAGGCAAGGTACAGCGGATAGGACGTATGCATCAGTGTTATACCTTTTTCCCTGGCAAGCTCTATTACATCTTCGGTGGGCGTTTTTCCCCGCACGAAACATATTGCGACAATATCCATCATTTCCGCCGTTCGGATAACCTGTGAATTTATAAGCCCTGTCAAGAGCAGCGACTGATCCTTTACAAAAGCCAGAACATCGCTCATCAGATCGCAGCCGCAGGCAGTATGTATATCCTTCTCGTTAAGAGCCGCATCATCTTCGCCGCTCAGCACATCGGCGTTTAGAATTGATTTTATTTCGGATAACAGCATAACAAACTCCTCACTCGTTTAGTTTTGGTATTTGGCTAAAATACTGTCCACATCGTCGACGGTCAGACGGCCGAAAACCTCGTCGTTAACCGTAAGAACCGGCGCCAGACCGCACGCACCTATGCAGCGTGTTGCGTCAAGGGAGAATTTACCGTCAGGTGTACATTCGCCAACATCTATTCCCAGCCGTTCCTTTATCTTTTCAAGAATATCTCCCGAACCCTTAACATAGCATGCGGTTCCCAGGCAAACGCCGATTTGATATTCGCCCTTGGGATTCAGCGAGAATTGTGTATAAAAGGTTACAATTCCGTAAATTTCCGCAAGAGGAATGTTCAGTCCTTCCGAAATCATCTCCTGGACCTCTATCGGAAGATATCCGTAAATGTCCTGAGCTTCATGCAGCACCGGAATTGCCGCTCCATCTTCGTTTTTGTGCTTTTCAATCACTTCCATAAGCTTTGCTTCTTGTTCTTTGGTACCTTTAAAGGGTATCGTACTTGGTTTGCTCATTTTTTTCCTCCTTCTGATTTTTCGCAAAATATGCCGTATACAATTATAACATAACCTTATGCAAAAATCTACATAATTCCAAAAAAAATCTAATTTTTCTTTATTTTGTCATGAATTTAACAAAAATTTGTTTTATATTTAGAACAAAATGCCGATAATGCAAGGAATTTCCTTGCATTATGCAGTCTGCCCCGCCCCTTTCCCTCGCCGGATATGTCCCTCTTCAAAAAATATTCCCGGCACGGGCGGGATATGTCATTTTTCCGCCGTTTTATTCCTCTTCGTCATCCTGCGCATCGCCGTCAAGGGCTTCCACGCTTTTCAGCTTTCTCTGAATAGCGCGTGTGCGCACGCCAACAAGCTTATCCAGTTCCTTATTTGCCTGGTCAAGGCGATTTTGCGTTGCCTCCAGAACCTGTCCGAATTTGTCAAACTCGCTTTTAACAGAGGACAGCACGCTCCATACCTCTACGCTCCTTTTCTGAATGGCAAGTGTCTTAAAGCCCATCTGCAGAGCATTTAAAAGCGCCGCCATAGTGCTCGGTCCGGCAATATTGACCTTGTATGTACTTTGCAGCACCTCCACCATGCCGTTATTTACCACCTCGGCATAAAGACCCTCAAAGGGCAGAAACATAATTGCAAAATCTGTGGTATACGGCGGCTCAATATATTTATCGTGAATGTCCTTGGCAAAGGTCTTGATTCTCGTCATCAGCACGGCCAGCGCCGCCTTTACCGCCTCCGGCTCACCGCTTTCATACGCCGTCTGCAAATCAAAAAACGCATCCCCGGGAAATTTTGAATCTATCGGCAGATACACAAATCCGTCGCCGTTGGGCATTTTGACCGCAAATTCAACAGGATTTCGGCTGTCCTTAACCGTTACCACATTTTCCTCATACTGCTCCGGAGATAAAATCTCCTTCAATATTGCGCCCAGCTGAATTTCCCCTAAAATTCCCCGGGTTTTCACATTGGAAAGAACCTTCTTAAGGTCGCCTACACCTGTGGCGAGATTTTGCATTTCACCCAGTCCTTTATAAACCTGTTCCAACCGCTCACTGACCATTTTAAAAGAGCGGGTCATATTTTCTTCAAGGCTTTTCTGCAGCTTTTCATCCACGGTTTTTCGCATGTCCTCCAGCTTTTTCGAGTTGTCCTCCTGCATGGCAAGCAGACTCTTCATCATGACCTCCCGCATTGCCTCCAGCTTTTGCTCATTTCCCTGCTCAAAGGTTTTGAAACGGCTCTCCATCTGCGCAAGACTGTTCACTACCGCATTGTTCATTGCGCTCTGCTTGTCGGTAATATTTTTATCTATTTCCTGAAATTTTTTCGATTGATATTCATCTGTATTTTTCTGATTTTGCGAAATCATTTCCCCCATCATTTTTATTGCCTCAAGGGTTTTGGGGTCGCCGCCCTTAACGGCCGTTCGTACCCCGATAATCACTGCTATAACTCCTACGACGACAATGCCGCCCATAATTATTAATTCCATGACTTCCTCCGTTACAAATATTTAAAAACATCGGCTTCCTTTGATTTTACCACTTCCAGTCCCTTACCTTCAAGAAGCTTTCCAAAAATATCGGTTACAACCGCCTCGGTAGGATAGTGTCCTGCGTCCAGAACGCAGATTCCCGAATGTACCGCATTAAGCATTTCGTGATACTTCATATCTGCGGTCAGCATAACGTCCGCACCCTTGGACAGCGCCCGGGGAATACTGTCCGCACACGCTCCCGAACCTACGGCTACCCTGCGTACGAGCCTCGTCAAGTCCCCTCCGGCACGGACATGAGGTGTTCTTAGCTTCCTTTTTACCTCCTCCGCAAAATCTGCAAGAGTTACCGCTTTCTTTATATTGCCGATTCTTCCCAGACCGTTTTCATCAAGATATTCCACCTCCGACAATTCAAAAAGCGCTGCCAGATATGTGTTTAATCCTCTGACACCCACATCGCAGTTTGTGTGCGCTGCATACACGCATATGCGGTTTTCAACCAGATCAAGCAGCATTTTTCCCTCTTCACTTTCATCGGTTATGCGTTTTGTACCCCCAAACAAAATCGGGTGATGCGCCAGTATCAGCTCTGCGCCGCATGCCTTCGCCTCCTCTGCCGTTTCCGGCGTAACGTCAAGAGCAACAAGCACCTTGCTTATCTCTGCGTCATGCCGTCCCAGCAAAAGGCCCACATTATCCCATTCATATGCTGTTTCCGGAGGAAATTCTTTTTCAATTATTTTCTCTATTTCAAAAACTCTCATTCTCTAAGCTCCTTTCAATGGCAATCGTATCGTCAAGCAGCAATTTTATCCGTGCCGCACCCGTTCCATCGCCGCCCGCCGAAAGACCCTTATATATTTTCTCAAACTCTCGTCTTTTTTTTTCAACAAGCATCCTAAAAAGCGAGTTACCGTACAAAAGCGGCGGCAGATGAAGGTCAATTTCCTTTTTATATTGATTTGGCTCGCCGCTTCTGACAACAAAAAGATTGTAAATTTTATGTCCCTCCGCCGCCAAATCCTCATATTCTATGCAAAATCCGTTTTCCCTCAGGAAATTTCGCAGCTCATACTGGGAATTCATAGGCTGTAGAAGCAGAAGGGCGTGGCGTGCTATTTCAAGGTCAGCGGAAATGATATTTTGAATCAGCTCTCCGCCCATACCGGCAATAATTATGCAGTCCGCCTCTCCCGGCAGCAGAGGCTCAAGCCCTGCACCCAATCTCAAGCTTATATTTGCACCATACTTTTCGGCATTTTTCTGCGCCGCCCCCAGGGGTCCCTCATTTATATCCGTAGCAATTACCTTCATGCCCTTTTCGGCAAGCTTTATCGGAATATATCCGTGGTCGGTTCCTATATCTGCCGCAGCATTCCCCGTCACATGACGTAAAATCATTTCAAGTCGCGGTGTTATCATAAAAAAATCCTTTCATGCATAAAAATTCAGTTATACAACTTTTTGTCAACAGGTGTGGATAACTTTTCACCTCAGAAAAATGGCATAAAACAGTGATTTTTTTGTTATATAAACAAATATTTTTGCGTAAATGTGAAAAAGAAACCCTAAACTGTTGAAAAATGTCCATAAATTTTTGTAAACTTGTCCCAATTTCCAACTTTTTAGGGTTCAAGCCATTTCCAAATCCCCTTGACCTGATGGATAACTCTGTGGATAAGGTGGATAACCTTGCAAAATCCACATAAACAGCTTGTTTTGCTGTTAATAACCTTTTCTGACAGTGTGGATAACTCTATACATTAGTTTACATAATATCTTTATATATACGGTATTTATTTGCATAAATTTTCTATGGAAATCTACAGAAAAACGGGACATAACGCCCCGCTCTGTTTTATTTCTATTTAATAATCTCGGTACCCATATACTGAACCAGCGCATCCGGTACGGTTACAGTTCCGTCGGCATTCTGATAATTTTCCAGAATAGCCGCAACCGTTCTTCCCACGGCAAGCCCCGACCCGTTCAGCGTATGCACAAACTGCGCCTTATCCTTCGGGCTGTCCTTAAAGCGGATATTAGCGCGCCTTGCCTGGTAGTCCTCAAAATTCGAGCAGGATGAAATCTCAACATATCTTCCGTAGCTGGGCATCCATACCTCAATATCGTAGGTGCAAGCGGAGGAGAAGCCCAAATCACCGGTCGACAAGCAGACAACCCTGTACGGAATATTAAGTCCCTGCAAAAGCTTCTCCGCATCATTTGTGAGGGATTCCAGCTCGTTGTAAGAGTCTTCCGGTCTTGCAAATTTTACCAGCTCTACCTTGTTGAACTGATGCTGTCTTATAAGACCTCTTGTATCACGTCCTGCCGAGCCGGCCTCTGCGCGGAAGCATGCTGAATATGCGCAATATTTAATAGGAAGCTTTGTTCCGTCAAGAATTTCGTCCCTGTGAAGATTAGTAACAGGTACCTCCGCCGTAGGAATAAGGAAGTATCCGTTGTTCGCCACTTTAAATGCGTCCTCTTCGAATTTGGGCAGCTGACCGGTTCCGGTCATGGACGCCCTGTTCACCATGTAGGGTGGGAATATTTCTGTATAACCACTGGCAGTGTGAGTATTCAGGAAATATTGAATTACGCTGCGTTCAAGACGCGCACCCAAGCCTTTATATACGGTAAAGCGTGTTCCGGAAATCTTTGCGCCGCGGTCAAAATCCAGAATGTCAAGGTCAGTGCCTATATCCCAGTGCGCCTTTGCCTCAAAATCAAACTTTCTCGGCTCGGACCATCTTCTTACTTCAACGTTCTGGGAATCATCAACTCCGACAGGTGATTTAGCCGACGGAATATTCGGTATTCGCAGCATGAAATCCCTAAGCTCACCGTCAATAGCGGAAACCTGTGCGTCCAGCTCCTTTATTTCTCCCGAAAGCTCCTTCATTTCGGCAAATACGGTATCTGTATTTTCTCCCGCCTTTTTCATTGCAGGAATCTGCTTTGAAATCTCATTTTGTTTCGCCTTCATCTGCTCAACTCTGCCCAAAAGGTCGCGACGCTTTGCGTCCAGCTCGATTGCCGGCGTAATATCAAGATCGTTATTACGGTTTTTCAACGCCTCTTTTATTTTTTCAGGTTCTGTTCTTAAAATCTTGATGTCTAACATTTTTCTATCTCCATTCCTTATTTATTGTGCTTTTTTTACCAATATATCGTAAAATTCTTTTTGCGTCGGCGACAGGTCTTCGGTATAAATGTTCTGTAAAAGCTCGTTTGCCGATTTCTTGTTTCCTTCGTAGAGCTTATCGTATACCGCCATAAGCGCCTCATAACCCGCGACTTCGCTTGAAAGCGAATCCCTTTCCTCTGTCAGGGAGGAATTTTCCGATATGAGCTTCTCATTGGCTTCACGAAGGGTTTTATTCAGTTCAACAAGCTGCATATTCTCCTCGCTGACCTGTGCCGCCTTATCCGAAAGACTGACCTTTTCGGCATCCTGTTCGCTGACCTTGCTTTGCTCCAGATGGGTCTGCGCAAAAAAGGACACGATTATCATTATTATTGCTACAAGGAATATCAGCGACGTATACAAGAACAGCGATTTATTATCATTATTTTTAAGTCCCACGTTACTGCCTCCTTCCGATAAGCTCCAAAATCCGCTCAAGATCCCGGTTTCCGTAGTACTCAATCTCAATTTTCCCTTTTTTTCCGGTCCCCGAAAGCTTTACCTTGGTACCGAGATACTGCTCAAGTCCTTTTGATATGCGTTCCAACTCAAGGCGATAGGCAGTATTCTTCTGTTTATCGGATTTTGGCGAAGGAGTTTTTGCCAAATCCTTTGCCAAAAGCTCTGCCTGGCGTACATTCAAACCCTCCTGGATTATCCTGTTTACAAAAAATTCCCGCACAACTCCCTCCGGGACAGAAAGCGCACATCTTGCGTGTCCCTCGGTAATCTCTTCCGAAATAAGCTTGTCCCGGGTAAAATCATCCAGTGCCAGAAGTCTGACGGAATTAGCAATTGCGCTGCGACTTTTTCCCAGTCTTGCGCTGATTTCCTCCTGCGTCAGGTTATACTCGTCCATAAGGGAACGGTATCCCATCGCCTCCTCAATAGGATTGAGGTCCTCCCGCTGCAAATTTTCTATCAGCGCAACCTCCTTAACCGCCAAATCATCGTAATCCTTAACCAATGCCGGTATTTTTTTGAGTCCCGCCAGCTTTGCCGCTCTCCAGCGGCGTTCGCCCGCCACTATAACGTAGCCGTCATCGGTTTTACGTACCACAATGGGCTGAATAAGTCCATGTTCCTTCACTGAATCCGCAAGTACCCTAAGCTTTTCCTCGTCAAAAGCCTTTCTCGGTTGATTTTTGTTGGGCATTACCTCAGTAAGCTTGAGTTCATGTACTCCCGAATCGGTATTTTCCTCAAAAAACAACGCGTCAAGTCCTTTTCCCAAGCCCTTTTTAGCCATTTAACCACTCCTTATTCTTCGCAATAATGTCGCGCGAAAGTGCAAAATACGCCTCCGCACCCTTTGAAGTTATATCATATTTTATTATCGGCTGACCATAGCTGGGAGCCTCGGAAATCCTCACATTCCGCGGAATAGGCGTTTTGAAAACCTTGTCCGGAAAGTGCTTTGTAACCTCATCCAACACCTGCTGAGAAAGATTTGTTCTGCTGTCATACATGGTCGCGACAATTCCCTCAATCTCCAGCCGTGTATTAAGAGATTTTTTTATCGTTTTCACAGAGCCTACAAGCTGTGAAAGCCCTTCAAGCGCATAATATTCACACTGAATGGGAATTAACAGGCTGTCCGCCGCAGTCATAATATTAATAGTAAGCATTCCCAGCGACGGCGGAGAATCAATAATTACAAAATCGTAGCCGTCCTTTACCGTTTTCAGGGCATTTTCGAGAAAATGCTCGCGCTTTTCCTGACCGGCAAGCTCCACCTCCGCCGCCGAAAGCTCGGCACGGGACGGAATAATAGATAAGCCACGAATGTTTGTCCTTATAACCGCCTCGGGAGTCTTCGCGCTGTCCGCAAGGCAGTCATATATAGATAAATCGACGCTGTCCTTCCGGACGCCCAGTCCCGATGTGGCGTTTCCCTGGGGATCGCAGTCCGCAACAAGAACATTTTTGCCCTTATATGCAAGGCATGCCGCCAGATTGACCGCCGTTGTCGTCTTTCCGACGCCGCCCTTCTGGTTAGTTACCGCAATAATTTTTCCCATAAATCTATCCTCTTTTTTATTACTTCTCTATACATTATATCACAAAAAATTAAAAAGTAAATGTTTCACATGAAACATTTTTATATTTTTTGAATATTTTTATTAAATTTGGTAAAAATTTATTATAAAAGACTTATATGAAAGAGGTGCCGGCTGTGAAGCTGTTAAATTTGCTGCGAAAAGTTGTTTTATATAAACCGCCTCCGTCAGACTCGCCATTTGTCCTGCAAAATCAGGAGGACAAGCCGAAGTTCGACGTACGAACCGAGAAGGAGTCTACACCGACGCCAAAGGTTGCCGACTCCTTGGAGAAAAACCGCAGCTATATAGAACAAAGATTTGATTATCCTCACAATAATGATGTGGTAATCAGAGAAATTACCCTGAACGGCGACGTTAAGGGCTTTGTGGTTTTTTTTGATGGCATGTGTGATGGAACAGCCATAAACAACGGCATTATTAAGCCACTTTTGGAGCTTCCTGTTTTCAACGGTATAGAAAAAGGCTACGACAAGGATATTATTCTGAAAAAACTGCTCATCCACAATCAAGTGTCCACGACCGACGATTTTGACAGCATTATCGACGACATTAACTTCGGCTGCTGCGGAATTTTTATAGACGGCATTGACCAAGGATATTCCGCCGATGTAAAAGATTGGCCCCACCGCAGCGTGGAAAAGGCAGAAAACGAACAGTCTATATACGGTCCCCAGGAGGCATTTGCGGAAATGCTGCGGGGAAATTCTGCGCAAGTGCGAAAGATCCTGAAAACCGAAAAACTTATATGCGAAAAAATAGTTGTCGGAAATGTTTCTAAAACACGCGGAGTTATAATGTACATTTCCGACATTGCCAACGGTGAGCTTGTTAACGAGGTCCGCAGGCGAATCAGTGGAATTTCCATGGACTACGTTATTTCCATAGAGGAAATATCCATGATGGTTGAGGAAAACCCCCTAATGATTACCGGTCACATTCTTGCTACAGAGCGCCCCGACAGAGTTGCAAGGGCGTTGTCTGAGGGACGCGTTGCGTTAATTTTAAACGGCAGTCCCAGAGCTCTTGTCTTTCCGACCAATGTGTACGAGCTGACCCACGCCGCCTCCGATGCCTATCTTCGTGTTGATTTTGCGAATATGTCGAGGCTTGTGCGACTGCTCGCCATAATGATTTCGGTGCTTCTGCCGGGTCTGTTCCTTGCAATAACCATGTTTCATGAGGAAATGCTTCCCACATATCTTTTATACGCAATCAGCGCATCCCGGCAGAATGTGCCGTTTCCAAGCGTCATTGAGCTTCTTTTAATGGATTTCTCCTTTGAAATGATTAGGGAGGCGGGCGTAAGGATGCCCGGCACCATAGGCTCTATTCTGGGTATTGTCGGCGGTCTGATTTTGGGTCAAGCGGCCGTCAGTGCCAAAATCGTAAGTCCGATTATGATTATAATTATCGCAATTACAGGTATCGGCTCCTTCGCCACAGCCGACTATTCTCTGGGATGGAGCTACCGCATATTAAAAATACTGTTTGTTCTAATCGGCGGAACATTCGGATTTTACGGAATTGCGCTGGGAATGTTTATTTATGCGGTTCTGCTGGCTTCAAGCAGCAGCTTCGGGATACCGTTCCTTTCACCCCTTCCCGGCAACAAGCTCTATAAAAATGCTGTATTTGTTCCTCCTATCTGGAAGATGGAAAAACGTCCGAAATTCCTGCACACAAAAAAAGAGCACCGCGAGGATAAAATCAGTAAAAAGTGGAAAATCGGGAAATAAAGTTTCACGTGAAACATTGTACTTTATTTTCATAAATTTGCCGATACAACCATATAAATGCCCTTTCATACAAAGACATAAAACTATTTTCTATTGGAGGGGTGTTATAAATAATGTTAAACCTCATTATTTTATATAATTTTTCTGAAAGGACTTCCGGCTTATGAGCGAAAAGATAGAATTAAACAGAAAGCAGCTGACTCTTGTGCTTGCCAATCTGCTGACGGTTAAAATGATTTTTGCCTTTCCGAGGTATATATTCAGCACAAGCGGCAATGCCGCATGGATACAGGCAATTTATATGACTTTGATTGCTTTTGCTCTTTTGGAAATAACACTTTTTCTTTATCGATTCACCGGCAACAAAAATATACTGCAAATGGCAGAAAGCATAGGCGGCGCACCCCTTAAAATAATTGTATCACTTATCACGGCAGTGTTGCTTGCGGCAAATGTGGGGACAGAAATAAGAATCTTCGCCGAATCGGTAAAGATAATATTGCTGCCTATGACCGAAATTGAATATATTATGCTCCTGTTTGCCGTAACAGTAGCAATAGGCAGCTACAGCGGCTTCCGCTCAGTATCAACGATAAACGCCATATTCTTTCCATTTTGCTTATTTTTTCTGGGGTTCATGTCAGTTGTGCTTGTCAAAAATTATAACATTAACAATCTGTTCCCGATTTTCGGCAAAGGCGTCGAGAAAATATTTATTAATGGGCTGTCCGACCTGTCCTGTTTCAGCGATATAATTGCTCTTAACCTACTGCTGCCCTACTGCAGGGACCTTGATATGGTCAAAAAAAGCGGGAGAAGCGCGCTTGCTGTTTCAGGTGCCGTGATTACGCTTTTATGCCTTGTATACGGCGCTATTTACCCCTATCCGTATACGTCGGAATTCTTTCTAACAACCTATCAGCTTTCGCGGATGGTGCGGGCAGGCGAATATTTTCAGCGATTTGAGGCGCTGTTTGAGTTTGTCTGGGCAATCACCCAGCTTTTGTACTCATCAATGTACATCTGCATTATATGCAGTGTTCTCGGCTCGGCGTTTAAGCTAAAGTATAAAAACGATCTGATTCCCTGTACCATAACTATTATTACCTTTTTATCTTATGAGCCCGGGTCGGTGGCGGCGCTCCTTGATTCAGCTGAAAGAATAAACGGATACCTGTTTCCTGCCGCATATATTCTGCCTATCTCAATACCGCTTTTATACATTGTTTTAAGGAGGGCAAAGCATGAAGTCTAAATCGGTAAAAATCCTTCTGACATGCGTAATTTTACTTATTTCAACCGGCTGTACCGACGCAACAGAGCCGGATACGCTCGGCTATGTTGTAGCGCTTGGAATCGACAAGTCCGAGTATAACCCAAAGAGCTACGATATTACAATCCAGTTTGCCAATCCTTCAAAAATAAGCGGCGGCTCCGGCGAGGAGGGTGGCAAGGGAGGCGGCGAAAGCATTGAAAACATCACGGTAACCGCTCCGGGAATATACTCCGCCGTGAACATTGCCAATCATATAATAAGCAAGACCTTTGTGCTTTCCCACACAAAGCTTATAGTATTCTCAAAGGACGTGGCGGAGGAGGGGATAGGAGGACTTTTGGAAACCATCGGCCGCAGCAGCGACATACGTCCAAACACATATTTTGCGGTAAGCAAAGGCCAGGCACGGGAATTTCTGGAGGCTGTAAACCCCGAAACAGAGGTAAATCCCGTGCGGTATTACACCATGATTTTTGAGAACGATTATTCCGGTTATATACCGCAGAACATGAGCGCCGATTTTTATTTTTACTGCGGGAGCGAGGAGAAATGCTGCGTAATGCCCGTCTGCTCTGTTGCCGGTGCCTCGGGAAGTAACAGCTACAGCAATACCGGCTACCAATATGGAATGGAGAACTATATCGCAGGGCAGATTCCGTCGGGAAGCGAGCAGACTCAGGTCATGGGAATGGGCGTTTTTAACGGGGATAAGCTTGCCGGTGAAATGGGAGATATTGAAACGGAAATTTACAATATACTTACCGGTCAGTATAAAAGCAGTTATGTGGTATACCGGTACAGCAAATCCCCGGACGACCCTATAACAGTGGTACAAAAACAGAAACACCTCCCCAAAATCAAGGTCAGAACAGATGGCGACGTGCCCAAGATAGACGCAGAAATCTTTGTGGAGGCGGACTTTTCCTCCTCTACTCCACAAATATCCGTCGAGGACAACATGGAGGAGTTTACATCGGAGGCAACAGCGGCACTGAAGGCACAGATAGAAGATTTTCTTGCGCAGACAACTAATATGGGTACGGATATAGTCGGATTTGGCAGCTATGCCAAACGAAATTTTACCGATTTACAGTCTTTTTCCGATTACAACTGGCTTGAAAAATATAAAAATGCTGAGTTTAACGTTACGGTTAATTTTGAAATCCGCCGTACAGGGCTGGTGGTAAGGAGCGATGAAGAATGAGATATTACCTGGTTTTTTTAGTAGTATTGATAGTATCGCTGCGCACGTTTATGTACGGAATATGGACCATTCGAAGTCGCAACGCGGTGGGAGGAATTTTCATAATCCTCATGGCGTGCGGAGCACTGGGAATGGCGGCACGGTATGTTTTTACGGAGCTTACTTGACAAAACGACAAAATTACAATATAATATTGTTCATGAGTAAGTCAGACGGTTGCGGGCATGAAAATGCGTGAGGAAAGTCCGGGCTCCATAGAGCATGGGTGCCGGCTAACGACCGGTGGAGGCGACTCCAAGGATAGTGCAACAGAAAATAAACGCCGCGTCATGCGGTAAGTGTGGAAATGTGAGGTAAGAGCTCACAGGGAAGATGGTAACTGAATTCCCGTGTAAACCCCACCCGGAGCAACACCGACTTTGCAGTTAAGCCTGCTCGGCATTGCAAGACCGGTGGCATGAACAAAGGGGTAACCCTTTGTCACAGATAGATAACCGTCCGATACAGAACCCGGCTTACAGACTTGCTCATTCCTATAAAAAACAGAGCTGAATCCCGCTTTTGCGGACATCAGCTCTTTTATTTTAGTACATTTAGAGTTATAATGCCAATTTCAGGACGATTGCCCAATCGTGGAACGGGCAGCGTATTGCTTATCCCGCGGTTAATAATCATGGTTTTACCGCCCAAGTCCACTCTTCCGGCTGTATATTTCGGAAAAAACATTCTTTTTCCCGACAAAAGCGCCGAGGAAGGCGCCAAAACACCGCCCAGACGGGGAATACGTATTTGACCGCCATGCATATGTCCCGATAAAATCAGGTCAAAATCATACTCCTTTATTTCATCGAAGAGGTTAGCCCGGTGAAACATCAGAATTTTGTATCCGTTAAATTCCGGAAGCTGAGAAAATGCTGTTTTTATATTCCGCGAAACCAGCTTCGGCAGCTTCGAGAAGGGGTCACTCACACCGTACAGCGAAATTTTTTCGCCGCCTCTCTCAATTTCTGCACGGCTGTTATCAAGAAAAACCGCACCCATATCACAAAAATCACCAAAAATCCGTTTTAAATCCGTCCGCCATACGTCATGATTTCCCGTTATAAAATACACCGGAGCAATTTTTATAAGTTCGCCTATCAGCTCATATGCAGGCGTGACCGGTATTTTTCCGTCATGGACAATATCCCCGGTTATTGCAATAATATCCGGTTTTTCCGAATCTATTATTTCCGCCGTTCCGTGTGCCGGGCGGGAATGTATGTCGGAAATATGAGCAATTTTAAATCGGTCGAATACCGACGGTATTTTGGTTGACATAATATCGTATCTGCTTATATCGATTTTAGTATTCATAATCCACCTCAATATCATTATATCATTTTTTGCGACAAAAGGCAATTAGATATTGTATTTTTTGCAAAAATGTGATAAAATGAAATTATACTGATATAATGGAGGAAATATGGCTGAATATATAAAAAAAGAGGAAACGGAAAGGCAGAAAGAGTATTTGTATAAGCTTCAGGAAATAAACAACGCCTTTTACGCCCGGCATGGCAGAAAGCCCCTGGCAAACACCGAAACCTACGGCTGCCAGCAGAACGAGAACGATACCGAGCGTATACGCGGCATGCTGAGTGCGGCAGGCTTCGGCTTCTGTGACAGAGCCGAGGACGCCGATTTGGTGATTTACAACACCTGTGCCGTCCGGGAAAACGCCGAGGACAGAGTCTACGGCCGTCTGGGCATACTAAAACATATTAAAGAACAGCGTCCCGATTTGATAATCGGTCTTTGCGGCTGCATGGTTCAACAGGAGCATATAGTCGAAAAAATAAAGCAGGTTTATAATCACGTAGACCTGATTTTCGGCACACACGCACTTTATAAGCTGCCGGAGCTTCTGTACGAGGTCTATAAAGAGGGGAAAACCGTAATTGATACCGAAAGCAGCGACGGCGCTATCTGCGAAGATATTCCGATTCTGCGTGATTCGGACAGCAAGGCATGGGTCAGCATAATGTATGGCTGCAATAACTTCTGCACCTACTGCATAGTGCCGTATGTGCGGGGAAGAGAGCGGAGCAGACAGCCTCAGCGTATTCTTGATGAGATAAAGGCGCTTGCCGAAAAAGGCGTTTCAGAAATTTGCCTTCTCGGTCAGAATGTCAACTCCTACGGCAAGGATTTGGAGGAAAATATTGATTTTGCAGACCTTCTGCGCATGGTAAACGATGTGGAGGGGGTACGGCGGATACGATTCATGACCTCTCACCCCAAGGATTTCGGCGACCGACTAATCAACGCCATGGCGGAATGCACAAAGGTCTGTCATCAGCTGCACCTTCCCTTCCAGGCAGGCAGCGACAGGGTTCTTTCGGAAATGAACAGAAAATACACAAAGGCGGAATATCTTGAAAAGATACGCCGGGTCAAGGAAAAAATTCCGGACATTGCCCTTTCCACCGATGTTATGGTGGGATTTCCCACCGAAACCAACGAGGATTTTGAGGACACACTGGACGTTTTAAAGCAGGTTGAATTTGATACTATTTTTTCCTTTATCTATTCCCGCCGCAAAGGCACCCCGGCGGCAAAGCTGGACTTTGTGCTGACCGATGAGGAGATACACAAAAATTTTGACCGGATGCTAAACGTGCAGAATGAAATTTCAAAAAGAAAAAATGACACCTGTGTGGGAAAGGTCTATACCGTCCTGGTAGACGGCGCAAGTAAAAATAACCCGGAAATGCTGTCGGGCAGAACCGATTCATCAAAGATTGTGAATTTCAAAGGTGATGCGTCCCTTGCCGGGCAGTATGTTGACGTGAAAATAACCGAAGCTCATACCTGGAGCTTAAACGGAGAACTTGTATAAAAAGAAAGAAGGATAAAAAATGACTATTTTGGAAAAAGCAAACGAACTTGGACAGATGATTAAGGACAGCGCCGAAATGAAGGCACTCAACGAAGCGGAGGAGGCGCAGTCCCATGATGACGAGGCGCAGCAGCTTATTGCGGATTTTAATATTAAACGCATGAATCTTGCAAAAAAGCTCCGGGAGGAAACCCTTACTCAGGAGGAGGCCGTAAAACAAAATAACGAGGCCTTTAACGAGATGGTGGAAAAATCCGAGACAATAAAAAACTATGTTGAGGCGAAAAAAGCCTTTGACAAGCTGGTAAACGGCGTAAACAGCACAATCAATCTTTATATAATGGGCGAACAGGGAGGCTGCACCCACGATTGCCATACCTGCGGCGGATGCCACTGAAAATCGGATAAAATGCCCTTTTTAGATTAAGAACAGGAGCTGTTAAAATGGCAAAAGAAAAGCTGTCGCCCATGATGAGCAAATATTTGCAGACCAAGGAGGAATATCCGGACTGCATTTTATTCTACCGTCTCGGCGACTTCTACGAGATGTTTTTTGATGACGCGATTACCGCGTCCCGTGAGCTGGAGCTTACCCTTACGGGAAAAAGCTGCGGTCTTGAAGAACGCGCCCCTATGTGCGGCGTGCCGTTCCACAGTGCGTCAATGTATATTCAGCGGCTTGTCGCCAAAGGCTATAAGGTCGCCGTATGCGAGCAGCTGGAAGACCCGAAGGAGGCCGCCGGGCTGGTGGACCGCGGCGTAATCAAGGTCATTACGGCAGGAACCCTCACCGATGAGAGCATGCTTGACGACCGTAAAAATAACTATCTTTGTATAATATATAAAAGTCGGGAGGGATATACTTCCCTTGCCTTCTGTGACATTTCCACCGGCGAGGTTTTTGTAACCCGCACCGGCGACAACGGCGAGGTGCTTAATGAGACGGCGCGCTATGTGCCCAGCGAAATAATAATGAACACGTCCGCAGAGGAAACCTTCCGCAGCGCTATTACGGCGCGGATATCCGCGGATATTTCGGCATATGACGATGATTATTTTGACATATCGGAGGACGCAATAGCAGCGCAGTTTAAAAAGAGCTCGGATAACCTTGGGCTGTCCGCCGAAATGAAATCGGCGCTGTCGGCGATGATTCGGTATCTTGAACATACCCAAAAGGGACATGTTACATTTGTTGATTCCCTCAATGTTTACAGCATGTCGGAGTATATGGAGCTGGATATTGCAACCCGCAGAAATCTTGAGGTTACGGAAACAATGCGTGACAGAGCAAAAAAGGGGTCTCTTCTGTGGGTGCTGGACCGCACAAAAACCTCTATGGGCGCACGAAAGCTGAAACAATGGCTGGAAAAACCACTTATTAATCCGATTGAGATAAACAAACGCCTTCTTTCGGTGGAAGAGCTGGTCAAGAATATTATGCTGTGCGACGATTTTTCAGCGCTTCTGTCGGGGATTTATGATATTTCCCGGATAGTCAGCAGAATTTCGTTAAATTCCGCTGTTCCTAAGGACATGGTTTCCCTAAAAATGTCGCTTCTGAAGCTTCCGGAGCTTAATTATCTGCTTTCCAAAACCAAATCGCCCATCTTTGCCGAAATGAACAAAAATTTTGATTTAATGTCCGATATTGCAGAGCTTTTGGATAAGGGGCTTAACGACGAGGTTCCGGTAAGCATAAAGGACGGCGGTGTTATACGCTCCGGCTACAATGCCGAGCTGGACGAGCTGCGCCGGATTGACAAGAACGGCAGACAGTGGATTTTATCTTCAGAGGCGGCTGAGCGTGAAAAAACCGGCATTAAAAATCTAAAGATAGGCTACAACAAGGTTTTCGGTTATTATATTGAGGTTACAAAGCTCAACTCCGGTCTGGTGCCGGACAGCTATATACGCAAGCAAACCCTTGTTAATGCGGAGCGATATATAACGCCCGAGCTAAAAGAAATGGAGGACAAGATTTTAGGTGCGTCGGAGCGTCTGGCAGCGCTTGAAGCGCAGCTTTTCGAGGAACTCCGGGCGGCGGTTGCCGAAAATGTTGACCGCTTAAAGTGCGTCTGCGAAATAATTGCCGTAACCGACGTACTTTGCTCCCTTGCGCAGGTAGCTTTTAAATCGGGATATACCATGCCGGAGGTCACGGGCGGAAACGAGCTTATAATAAAGGACGGACGCCATCCGGTTGTTGAAAAAATGCTGCAAAACGGAATGTTCGTGCCGAATGACACTACCCTTGACACGGCAGAAAACCGGGAAATTATAATTACCGGGCCCAATATGGCGGGTAAATCCACCTATATGCGTCAGGTTGCGCTTATAACGCTGATGGTGCAGGTGGGCAGCTTTGTTCCCGCAAGCTACGCAAAAATCGGCGTTGTGGATAAGATTTTTACACGTGTGGGCGCCTCGGACGATATTGCGCAGGGACAAAGCACCTTCATGCTGGAGATGGTGGAGGTAGCGCACATTCTGCGTAACGCCACCGAAAAATCGCTGGTAATTCTGGACGAAATCGGACGGGGAACTTCTACCTTTGACGGGCTTTCCATAGCCTGGGCGGTGGCAGAGCATATGCAGTCGAGAATAAAGGCAAAAACTCTGTTTGCAACGCATTATCACGAGCTTACTCAGCTTGAGGACTGCCTTGACGGTATTAAGAATTATTCGGTTGCCGTAAAAAAACACGGTGACGATATTACCTTTTTACGGAAGATTGTGCGCGGCGGTACCGACGACAGCTACGGAATCGAGGTTGCGGCACTGGCAGGCGTACCGCGGACAGTAATAAAGCGTGCGAGAGAAATTTTAAAAAAGGTGGAAAACGGCGATTCGGAAGGTATCTGCAAGGCAAAAAAGACTCCGGAATCCTCACCGCAGCTTGATCTTACCGACAATACTGCGGCGGAAATTTATCAGGAGCTGTGCGATATGGACGTTACTACATATACGCCAATTGAGGCTCTAAATAAGCTGTACGAATTATCAAAAAAAGCTAAGGATTAACAGCAGAAAACAGGCTATCCATATCCTCACCGGAACTCTTTTTTCTCCGGTTAGGGCAGGAACGCCCGAAACCTTCTGCACATCGGATTTGTGCCGCCTCATGGCGGCGGAATGGAGATTAGAATGGGAATTATTAATGTTCTTCCAAATGAAATATCCAATAAAATAGCCGCAGGCGAAGTGGTGGAGCGCCCCGCGTCGGTAGTTAAGGAGCTGGTGGAAAACTCCATTGACGCAGGCAGCACCGTTATCGGCGTTGAAATCAAAAAAGGCGGCGTTACATATATCCGCGTCAGCGATAACGGCAAAGGCATGTCACGGGAGGACGCTGAAATCGCATTTCTGCGCCACGCAACAAGTAAAATTCACACCGCCGATGATTTGGACGCAATCTACACTCTGGGATTCCGCGGCGAAGCCCTTTCAAGCATAGGCGCTGTTTCCCAGTCGGAAATGTTCACCAAACGCCGCGAGGACGAGGCGGGTTCACACATTTCCTGCATAGGCGGCGAAATCACCAGCAGCAGAGAGGACGGCATGCCGGACGGTACCACCTTTGAAGTTCGCAACCTGTTTTTCAATACGCCGGCAAGAATGAATTTCTTAAAGCGTGATGCAACCGAAGCGGCGGCAATAACCGACATAATGGAACGGTTTATTCTGTCCCATCCCGAAATATCATTCCGATATGTTGTGGACGGAAAGGAAAAATACTTTACTGCGGGAGATAACAACCTTGCCGGCAGTATTTATGCCGTCTACGGAAAGAGCTACGTAAATTCGGTTATTCCCGTTGACTACCGCACCGAGCTTGTAACCATTTCCGGCATGATAGGCAAGGGCGACGCCGCAAGACCAAACAGAAATTATCAGAGCTTTTTCGTAAACCGCCGCTATGTAAAAAGCATGAGGCTTTCCAACACGGCGGAAGCGGCGTACAAAAATCAAATTATGATTAATAAGCACCCCATGCTGGTGCTGAATATTGAAATTGACCCCAAGCTTACCAACGTCAACGTTCACCCAACCAAGCTGGAGGTGAAGTTTTCCCATGACGAAGAGGTCTTTCGCGCGCTGTTTCATGCTGTTGAAAACGCCCTGTATGCAATCCCCAATGTCCCAAAAATTGAGCGCAGGGAGGCACCGTCGGAATTTATCCGAGATAAATCCGATACGGCGGAGCAGATAGCCTTTCCCTCCGCCGAGACCCAAAGAGCAGAGCCGTCAAAGGCGCCGGAGACTAAGACCGTGACGGAGCCTTCTCCCAATAACATACCGGCAGCCGCAAAGCCGCAAAGCACAAGACCGACAGCTGATGATATTAAGGTCAAGCCCTTCACAAGCTATGCTCTTGACATGGATAAGGATTACTTCCGGCGTAAACGCGCCGAGATGGTTGGAGGAGAATCATCACAAGGGAAGGACGATACCCTGTCCGAGGTGGGGGAAAATATCAAAGTAAAAATTCTCACCTCTAAAGAATCGGGAACCATGTTTAAACCCACTCCCGAAGAGAAACCGAAAGAAAATAAAGGCTGGGACTTTGACCGTGCAGCGCTGCGGATTGTGGGACAGCTGTTCGACACATATATTATCGCACAGTCCAATGATACGATAATTCTTGCTGACCAGCATGCCGCCCACGAACGGTTAAAATATGAGGAATTAAAAAAGGAGCTTGCCGAGCACAAGGTAACCTCACAGATGCTTTTGGTGCCGGTTGCGGTGGATGTCAGCTCCGGCGAACATGCTGTCTTTACCGAAAATGCCGCAAGATTTGCCGAGCTGGGTTTTGAGATTGAGGAATTCGGCGATAATTCGCTTATAATTAGAGCAACGCCGGAACCCCTTGATGAAGAAGATTTAAAACAGCTTGTACTTGAAATTATTGATAAAATGGCAAAAGGAAGCCGCGATCTGATTTCGGATAAGATGGAGCGGGCACTTTATACCATTGCATGTAAAGCGGCGATAAAGGCAAATCATAAATACGACAACAAGCAGCTGGAATCGCTTTTAAACGCAGTGCTGGATTTGGGGAATATAAATACCTGTCCCCACGGACGTCCCATAATAATTACCATGACAAAAAAGGAGCTTGAACGGGAATTTAAACGGATAATATAACCCTGCCTGTTTCACCGGCATTTATACAGGTACGGCATACCGTGAGCATACCGGTTTATCTTTCAATGAAAGGCAGGATAATATGAAGATACCTCTTATAGTTATAGCCGGTCCGACAGCGTCGGGAAAGACGGCTTTATCTGTTGAGCTTGCACTGCGGCTGGACGGAGAAATTGTGTCGGCGGACAGCATGCAGATTTATAAATACATGAATATCGGCACCGCAAAGCCCACTCCCGAGGAGCGGTGCGGCATACCCCATCATATGATGGATTTCCTTGACCCAAGCGAGAACTTTTCCGCAGCGGATTACTGCGGACGCGCCCATGGGATTATTGCTGATATATCAGCACGGGGAAAGCAGGCGATTGTTGTGGGCGGCACGGGACTTTATATTGATTCTCTTATTAATAACGTGAATTTCGGTGAAGAAAATGTAAACCCCATACTCCGCCGCCGGCTTTTTGACCTTGCGGAAAGCGAGGGATATGAGGCTGTTCATAAAAAGCTTGCCGAGGTTGACCCCGAATCGGCGGCAAAATATCATCCGAATAATATAAGGCGCATTATCCGCGCCCTTGAATTTTACATGACAACGGGAGAAACCATTTCGTCTCATGCTCATAAGGAAAAGACCTCACCATATGACAGCGTGTATTTCTGCATAAATTGGAGCAGGGAGGCGCTGTATGAAAGAATAAATGCCCGCGTTGATATTATGCTGCGCGATGGTCTTGAACAGGAAGCCCGCGGATTTTATGAAAAGTATAAAGACATGGATTTAACCTCCATGCAAAGCATCGGCTATAAGGAATTTTTCGCCTATTTTGAAGGAAAAGCGACTCTTGACGAAACGACGGAGCTTATAAAAACCCGTTCACGGCAATATGCCAAGCGCCAGATGACATGGTTCCGACGCAATAAGGAAATTTACCGGCTTACTCCCGGCGATCATATGTGTGAGGAGGCTCTGGACGTTATATCCCGCCATTTTGATAAAAATTAAATGTGCCCCATGATGCAAATTAACATCATGAGGGCACATTATTTTTTATTTTATACTATATTCGATTACTGCGGTTTCACCGGCGCGGACATTGCCGGGTATGGGCTTAAAGC
The DNA here is from genome assembly GCA_029219925.1 of Clostridiales bacterium. Lineage (GTDB taxonomy): Bacteria > Bacillota > Clostridia > UBA1381 > UBA1381 > UBA1738. Next base: position 42,460 of record JAQXUJ010000057.1, read on the forward strand.
TTTTAATATCGCTGATGTTAGTGATTACAATAGGCGTGTAAATCTCGTATCCCTTTTCCCTCAGAAAGTTTATATCGGTTTCGCACAGTACGTCGCCTGCCTTAACCTTATCTCCGCTTTTTACCTTTGGCGAAAATCCTTCGCCCTTAAGCTCAACCGTATTCAGTCCGATATGCACCAAAATATCCAGTCCGTCAGATGACTGTATCGAATATGCGTGCAGGGTGTCGAAAACCTGTACAACCACGCCATCCACAGGAGATTTTACGACATTGTCGGTGGGTATTACCGCCACACCGTCCCCAAGCATTTTTTCGGCAAAAACCGGGTCCGGCACCTGATCCAGCATAATACAGTCGCCGTCCTGGGTTGAAAGTATGGTTTTTGTTTTTCTTCCAAACATATTAATCCTCCATTCCGCCGCCGTGCGGCGGCACAAATCCAACGTAAAAAAGAAGCAAGCAGATTGCCACTTTGCAACGAGCGGTGCTGTACGAGTGTACCGCCCCGAGCAAAAAGCGGTAAGATGAGCAGCTTATTTTTCACGTTAATCCTCCATTTCTGCACTTTACATAATAAAAATTATTTTAAAAGAAACAGACGGCTTGCTGTGGAATTTCCCTAAGTGCGCAATAGAAGGCGTCCGATTTCTCCGCATTAATTTTCCCTGATTTTCCTAATCATATGCGCAGCATTCCCTTATGGTTTTGCGCACCTCCAGGACCCGTCCGGGAGAAACGGAAAGCTCGTCAACACCCATTTTCACAAATTCCGGAATCAGCTCCAAATCTGCGCCAAGCTCGCCGCATATTCCCGTCCAAATTCCCTTTTCATGGGAATTTTTTACTACAAGTTCAATCATTCTCAAAACTGCTTCATGATGAATGTCCATAAATTCCGCAATACTGCCGTTTTGTCTGTCCATTGCAAGGGTGTACTGCGTAAGGTCGTTGGTGCCGATGGAAAAGAAATCGGCATGCTCGGCAAGCTTATCGGAAATCATAACCGCTGCCGGTGTCTCTATCATTATGCCCACAGGAATATTTTTCGCAAAGGGTATGCCCTCTGCCGAAAGCTCTGCTTTTGCCTCTTCAAATACCTTTTTTGCCTCGGTAATCTCCTTGACCGATACAATCATCGGCAGCATAATCATTATATTCCCAAACGCAGACGCATGTAAAATTGCCCGGAGCTGCGTTTTGAAAATGTCCCGTCTTGTAAGACATATTCGTATTGCACGCATACCAAGCGCCGGATTTTCCTCGTCCTCCAGCCCGAAATAGTCGATTTTCTTGTCCGCGCCTATGTCCAGCGTCCTTATAATGACAGGCTTTTCGCCCATGCCGCGGCATACCTTTTTGTATGCCTCAAACTGTACCTCTTCGCTCGGAAAATCATTGCTTTCAAGATACAAAAACTCACTTCGGAGCAGCCCTATTCCTTCCGCATCATTGACAATAACGCTTCCTAAATCGGCAGGCGTACCGATATTGGCATACAGCTTTACCGTTTTTCCGTCAACGGTGACCGTGGGTTTGTCCTTCAGTTCCTTCAAAAGCTCCCGCTGTTCGTCTTTTCCGCGCTTTTTCTCCCTCAACATTTTAAGAGTCTTCTCATCCGGGTCAATGTATACCAATCCGGTATATCCGTCAACGGCGGCATCCCTGCCGTCCAGCTCCGGCGACAGATGTACTCCGATTATCGCCGGTATATTCATGGACCGGGCAAGTATTGCCGTGTGTGACGCAGGACTGCCTTTTTCGGTAACAAAAGC
>JAQXUJ010000058.1 GCA_029219925.1 Clostridiales bacterium
TCCGATTTTCTAAAGTCCCGGATCCCTGATGTTTCCTGCATTTCTCTCGTATGGATAGGTGGAGTAAACGATTTTTTGTTTTTATATAATTTAGGTGTAAAAATAAATCAACTACTCCACCTATCATGCCGTATAATTTGATAGGTAATCCATAAAAAATCCAGCATCCTCCGGCGACATCAGATAGATTTCACAAAAGATGTTGTCGGACAGCTTAGTGAACAGACCAATATCCAGATCAAACTGCGTGTCATCACGGATCACTCTCCCTTTTAATGCATTAGGTATCATTTTCCATCCCTTATTATCGTTATCAAGCGCATTATGATTTTTCATATTGCAATACTCCACGATTGCCATAAATGCCCTATCAAAATACGGCAGTTCATGCGGGTAATCGGTCAGAAGCCGCGAGATTGTATCACCGATATACCCGCTTATCCGGCGCTTGCAATTCGGCAAAAGCGTATTCAGCGTTATATGCAGCCATCCCTCATTTGTGACCTCCACGCTGCCGCATAGCTCAGAGATCCGCGTGTTCACCTCTGTAGCAGCAGTAATTCTCTTTTCCCTGCGGTATTTCTCAAGCGTCACCCTCGACGCTATGCAAAGATTTTCCAGCTCGCACAGGTAATTGTCCATCTGCTTTGCTATCACTTCACCCGACATACTGTTTGACATGATCATACGCGACAGGCTCTGCAAAACCTTAACATTCCTCTGCTGCAGGTCATTTAGTTTTCTTCTATAGTCGTCCATTATATCTCATCCTTTTCTCCAAGTCACTTCTTTTTGTTGTCAAAAGCGAATACATAACAGGCGATGCCTTTATCTCGATACACACCTTGCTCCTGTTCGCACACAAAAGTGCTTCACCGCGTTGATTTCTGATGATCTGCATGGTTTCCTCGTCCGACAATGACATATATTTCTGTACCGCAAAGGCTTCGTCCTCCTCAAGCTGCAGGATAAATTTAATACGGGAATTGTTTATAACACCTTTGCCGTACTTACCCTCATCAAGCGAAAAGAAGTCGCCGATATCCTGCGTTGCTGCAATTGCCGCACCGCCATAGCCGCGGATCACCTTGAATATCTCCAGAACATAATCCGCTGCCAGTCTGTTTGAGCCTGCCCCAATCAGCGTCCACAGCTCGTCCAAAAAAATGACCTTTTTCTGAATACGGCTTTCTTTCGCTTTTTCCCACACAAAATCAAGCGCCATAAACATTCCGAGCGGTTTTAAGTGGTCGGTCATCTCAGAAATATCGAGAACAATATATTTATTATTCAGGTCAACATTCGTTTCGCCGCCGAAGCCGGACATAGAACCTACCGCAAACTTCTCAATCATAAGCGCAAGCGTTTTTGTTTCGTCGCGTGAGAGCAGCTCATTATATAAATCCTTAAGCGTAGGCATCTTCTTGAACCTCCCTGCCGCATCGAACAGCGATCTGTTATCAAAATCTATCCCGAATGCCTTATATGTCCTGATAACTGCGCTGTCAAGCAAATTCAGTTCATCCTGTGTAATATCAGCCTTTATAAGCGAGAAAAATATCATCAGTTTTTGCAGCTCTTCCGCAAGCACAGAGTCGCCCCTCTCATCCCCTTTTATTTCATAATCGGTTGAAATGCTTGCTTTGCGGATTTCCATAATATTTATACAGTCCTTTGACGACGGGGCAATTCGGATGTATTTCCCGCCGATGGCACAGCAAGAGTCGGCAAACTCATGTCCCTTAATCGGCGCTAATATAAACACCTGTGTTCCCTGAAGTCTTAACCTCAGCGCCATAAGCTGCATTAAAAAGGTCTTACCTGCACCTGACATTCCCAGTATACAGCCGTTCGCATTGGAGTATTTATCACTGTCGAAAATATCCAGAACAGCTACCGAGCTGTTATATTTATTCAGTCCTAAAAATATGCCGTCCTGATCATAAATTTCAAAAGACGAAAACGGGAATGCCGCCGCAAGCGCATCGGTCAGCACATTACGTCTGCTTTTACGTTCAATATCCGCATCAAGCGACAGCGTCGGCAGCATCGACAAAAAGCATTGCTCATGCTTATAGTCCGCACGCTTT
>JAQXUJ010000059.1 GCA_029219925.1 Clostridiales bacterium
TCCATAATAATTGATTTTTTCATCGACCGGCTGAATGCATCAAAACTGGCGTTTGTTATAACCGACAAAGGCGAACAGATTTCAAAAATGATAATCGAAAACAGTCGCCGCGGCGTTACTGTTTTAAATGCCCGCGGTGCATATTCCGGCACAAGAAAAAACCTCCTGATTTGTGCTCTCAAAAATAAACAAATGACCGACTTTCATAAAATGATAAGAGACGCTGATAAAGACGCCTTTATTATCTTTACAAAATCGGAAAAAATTTTCGGCATGGGATTTTACGTTTATAAATAAAAGGATAACATCACGAAATGTTATCCTTTTTTATATTACTTCTCAATGGCAGCAGGCTGAGTGTTTATTTTCCTGAATATTTCCATATCAAACTTTGGTTCCCTGGAATATGTGTACAATCCGTTTCGCTCCTGTTCAATATCATAAAGCTGTGTATAGCAAAAGCCGAAAATACGGTTATTATTAAGTAAAGCCTCGGTAAGTCCCTTGTACCGTTCAACAAATTCCTCTTTAGTCCTTGGCGCTTCGCCATATCCCCAGCATTCCTCGTCTGTTTCGTCCCATTTAATACCGCCGTATTCGCTTGCAAAGACCGGTTCGCCGTTATACTGAACTCCGTCTTTTTTTGTGTTGTGTTCCAATAGAACATTCTCTGTCATCAACTTGTCAAAACGAGTTTTAAAATTTTCAACATTCTGGTCATAATCATGAAAATCAAATACATCGGTTATAACATGATACGCGCCGCTGGTATCAATACATGGACGCGTACAATCCATAGCCTTTGTGGCTCTGTAAACCATCTCAAGTATTTCATCAATCTGCCGTTTGCCGTTCAAGTCCCAAGTTTCATTAAAGGGACACCATCCTATAATCGCAGGATGATTGAAATCGCGTTCAACAGCCTCTTCCCACTCTCTGAGCATTGTAGGAAGGGATTCATAAGCCGTATGATCCAGCCCCCAGTTTGCATATTCGCCCCAAACAATATATCCCATCTTATCACAATTATACAAAAAACGCGGTTCAAATACCTTTTGGTGAAGTCTTGCGCCGTTAAAACCTGCATCTAAGGAAAGCTGAATGTCCTTAACTAAATCAGCTTCATCGGGAGCGGTATAAATTCCTTCCGGATAATAACCCTGATCCAGTACAGTTCTCTGAAAGACGCTTTTTCCATTTATCATGAACCTATAACCGTCAAGATAACAGTCTCTCAGACCAAAATAGCTTGAAACTTCATCTTCGTTGAAAGAAAGCTTCAAATCATAAAGCCTTCCGACTCCAACCTCCCAAAGATGTATCTCGGAAATATCAACGGTTACCTCTGCCATTCCGCCGTGACTTTTTGCAGACGCTTTGCCAACCTCTCTGCCCTCATAATACGCCGACACAGTAAATTCTCCTTCGCCGGCGACATCAGCAGAAATTCTAATCTTACCGTTCTTGGCATCAGGATAATACTTTACCGACTTTATGTATGCGTTGGGCACGTATTCCAGCCAAACAGTCTGCCATATTCCTGTGGTTCTTGTGTAATCGCAGCCGGCTGAGTAATATCCCGGGCTTTGTTTTCCCCGTGGCTGTCTGCCGTCACGTCCGTTATCAAGTGCGTGAACAACAAGCGAATTTTCACCCATTTTCACAAATTCGGTTATATCAATAACAATTGGCGTATATCCGCCCTTGTGAGTTCCTGCAATTCTTTCATTAACATATACGGTGGTGAAATAATCACACGCACCTATATGAAGAATAATTCTCTTGCTTTTATCCTTTATATTTATATTTCGCTTATACCACACAGAATTAAGAAAATCAGTGTTTCCTATACCGGAAAGCTTACTTTCCGGACAAAACGGCACTAAGATTTCGTCGTTTAGTTTTTCTCTTTTGTAAAATTCTCGGTCTGCACCGCTGGCACTCTTGTCAATTTCAAATTCCCATATTCCGTTGAGGTTTTCCCAGCTGTCGCGTTCAAACTGCGGATTTGGATGCTCCGGTCTTGGTATACTCATAAAAATTTCTCCTTTAATATTGATTTACTTATATTATAATGATATAATTATTCTAAAACAATAGAATATATTGATATAAAAGTGAGGATTATGTGCATGAAGGAAGAATTTATTGATTTTA
>JAQXUJ010000060.1 GCA_029219925.1 Clostridiales bacterium
GTGGATTTTTAAGGACTGTTTTATCGTCTGCCATGTTCCTCAAATCTATGTATGATGATGACATGGATGGAATATCCATTTTTGTTTTAGGGTTAATTTTCATTTTATCCTCCATTCAGCTGCACAAGGACGAATAGTACCTACAAGTCCGGCGTTTCCAGCAGAACGACACAAATTTGCAGATTTGTACTAAGCCTTTTGTGCTACATTATATTTTTTAGTATTGTATCACAGCAAAATGGTAAAGTCAAGCATATTTTTATTTATTATTATGTACAAATTAACTATTTCTGTAAAATAATTTTCAAATATATTGTTTTTTTTAGTGTTTTATAGTATAATGATAATATAGGATTATTAAGGTGGTGTATTATGCTCTTTAAGAATATTGCTGAGGATGTGCATGCAGTGCTGGAACGTGATCCCGCCGCTCGTTCACATATTGAAGTATTTCTTCTATATCCCGGAATACAGGCGGTCATTCAGCATAGGATTGCTCATTTCTTTTATAAGCATCATATGAAATTCCTGGCAAGAATGATTTCACAGATTGCCCGGTTTTGGACAGGTATCGAAATTCACCCGGGCGCACAAATAGGACACGGTCTTTTTATAGATCACGGAATGGGCGTTGTCATAGGCGAAACCGCTGTCATTGGTGATAACTGTACAATATATCAGGGCGTAACTCTCGGCGGAACAGGCAAGGAACGCGGTAAACGCCACCCCACTTTGGGCAACAATGTTATGGTAGGAAGCGGGGCAAAAGTATTAGGCCCCTTCAACGTCGGAGATAACTCCAAAATCGCTGCCGGCGCCGTTGTTTTGTCTGAGGTTCCGCCAAATTCAACCTGTGTCGGAGTTCCGGCAAGGATTGTAAAATGCGGAGGCGTCCGTGTTGAACCCGACCTTGATCAGGTTGCTATCCCAGACCCTGTTTCATCACAGATTTGCACGCTTACCGTACACATTAAAAAGCTTGAGGATAAAATAAAGGAACTTGAAGCAGAATTGGAAGGAAAATAAAATGAAACTATATAACACTTTGACAAGAGAAAAACAGGAATTTGTACCCATTAATCCGGGCGAAGTGAAAATGTACTCATGCGGTCCTACCGTATACGATTATTTTCACATCGGAAACGCACGCCCGTTTATTATCTTTGATACTCTTCGCAGGTATCTTGAATATCTGGGGTACAAAGTCACATTTGTGCAGAATTTTACCGATATAGACGATAAAATGATTAACCGAGCCAACAAAGAAGGAATAACCGTAAAAGAGCTTGGCGACAGATTTATTTCCGAATATTTTAAGGATGCGGAGGCTCTCGGCATTAAACCGGCGACCATTCACCCGAAGGCAACTGAAAATATCGACGCTATTATTGACGTTGTAAAATCCCTCGAAGAAAAGGGTTATGCGTATAACGTAAACGGAAACGTATATTTCCGGACAAAAAAATTTGACGAGTACGGCAAGCTGTCACATCAGCCCTTGGAAGAACTTGAAGCCGGTGCACGTATTGATGTGACTGACGACAAGGAGGACCCAATGGATTTTGCTCTCTGGAAGGCACAGAAGCCTGGTGAGCCTGCATGGGAGAGCCCTTGGGGTATGGGCAGACCCGGCTGGCATATAGAATGTTCAGCTATGGTCAACAAATATCTTGGTCCTACAATCGATATTCATTCCGGCGGAAAAGACCTGATTTTTCCGCACCACGAAAATGAAATTGCTCAGTCCGAATGTGCAAACGGCTGTACCTTTGCAAATTACTGGCTTCATAACGGCTATATAAATATTGACAACAAAAAAATGAGTAAGTCGCTGGGTAATTTTTTCACGATACGTGACATTACAAAAAAATATAAGCCGGAGGTTATTCGTTTTTTCATGCTGTCAGCACACTACAGAAGTCCGGTAAATTTCGGCGATGAGCTTATGCATCAGGCTCAGTCGGCAATGGAGCGCGTATACAATTGCATCAATAACCTTGAGTTTTTGGCGTCAAAGGCTGAAGACCGCAGTGAAAATTCAGCCGAAACCGAACTGCTTTCTGATATTGTGACCGCTAAAAAACGGTTTAAAGATGCCATGGATGATGACTTGAATACTGCCGACGCAATTTCCTCAATTTTTGATATTGTTT
>JAQXUJ010000061.1 GCA_029219925.1 Clostridiales bacterium
GTATGTACGTTTTGCTTCAGTTCATAAACATTTTTCCGATATCTACTCTTTTATGACTGCCCTTCAAGAGCTTTTAAAGGATAGATAGCAGCGGCATAATGGAGGATTAATTAACGTGAAAAATAAGCTGCGCATCTTACCGCTTTTTGCTCGGGGCGGTACACTCGTACAGCACCGCTCGCTGCAAAGCAGCAATCTGCTTGCTTCTTTTTTACGTTGGATTTGTGCCGCCGCACGGCGGCGGAATGGAGGATTAATATGAACGAACGAACAATAGCGGCAATTTCTACGCCTGTAGGTGTGGGAGGAGTTTCGGTGATAAGAGTCAGCGGAAGCGATGCCGTGTCCTGTGCCGACAGGATATTTAAGGGCGGATCAAAGCTATGCGACGTCCCGAGTCATACGGTACATTATGGACATATAGTTGACCGCAAAGGAAAAGCAGTTGACGAAGTTCTTGTTACCGTTATGCGCGCTCCGCGTACCTATACCCGCGAAGACGTTGTGGAAATAAGCACTCATGGCGGAATTATTGCATCAAAAAAGGTTATGGAATGTCTTATTTCCTGCGGAGTTTTTCCGGCAGGACCGGGTGAGTTTACAAAGCGCGCCTTTTTAAACGGACGCATTGATTTGTCCCAGGCAGAGGGAGTAATTGATATAATAAATGCAAAAACCTCACTTGCACAACAGAATGCGTTGTCCCAGGCAGAGGGTGGATTGTCAGACGCAATCGGCACATTGAGAGAAAATCTTGTACATTTAGCGGCTCAGATGCAGGTGGCTATTGATTATCCGGATGAGGACCTGGAGGATATAACCACAGAGAATATTCTTTCTGCCCTGTCAAATGTAAAAGAAAGTATAGAACACCTTATCGGGACTTCGGAAAACGGAAAGATTATTACCCGGGGAATACGCACAGCAATCATAGGCAAGCCTAATGTAGGAAAATCCTCGCTGTTAAATCGTCTTGCTCGCGAAGACAGAGCAATTGTTACCGACATTGCTGGCACTACAAGAGATGTAATCGAAGAACTTGTTAATCTTAACGGTATACCTTTGCGACTTATGGATACGGCAGGAATACACGATACGGAAGATGTTGTTGAAAAAATAGGTGTGGAGCGTTCTGTAAGAGCAGCAGATGAGGCAGACTTAGTAATATTGGTTCTTGATATCAGCCGGGAAATCGACGGAGAAGACAAGACCCTTATTGCCTTGACCGAAAATAAAAAAAGGATTATCGTAGCAAATAAATCGGATAAAAAGTTGGTTTCTTATGACGGTGCAATTGAAATTTCAACAGTAACCGGTGAAGGGATAGAGGATATTGCGGCTGAAATCAAAAGTATGTACGGATTAGGCGAAATAGGTCTTGACGACTCCGTTATTATCACCAACATGCGTCATTTGGCAGCCCTGTCATCAGCTGATGAAGCAATACAGCGCGCTCTTGTATCTGTTAAGGAAGGGATGCCCCAGGACTTTGCGGCGCTTGATATTAACGAGACTATTCAATACCTGGGCGAAATTACCGGCGATACTGTGTCTGAGGATATTGTTACTGATATTTTTCATAATTTTTGTGTTGGCAAATAGAACATTTTTTATAAATATACAAAATAGAACTTTTTTATTAAAAACACTTGCATATTTATAAATTGTTTGGTATAATGTAATATGTTATTTAAAATTATTGGAGGAAGTTAAAATGAAAAAAAATTTACTTAAAATTATTGCTTTAACAGTTGCATCGATTATGGCTGTTTCGGTGATGTCATCATGCGGTTCAAAAAAGGATGCTGATACGGAAGCCGAAGGCACTAATACATTGACTATGGCAACAAATGCGGAGTTCCCTCCGTATGAATATTATGACGGTAAGGACATTGTAGGTATTGACGCTGAGGTTGCCGCAGCTATTGCCGATAAGCTTGGTATGGAACTTAAAATTGTAGATACAGCTTTTGATTCTATTATTCCTGCAATTCAGGCTAAAAAGTACGACATAGGTATGGCAGGTATGACGGTTAATGATGAGCGGCTTGAGCAGGTTAACTTTTCTCAGCCCTATGCGAAGGGTGTTCAGGTTGTTATTGTTAAGGAAGATTCTGATATAACCGATGTAGACGACCTTTTTGCGGAAGGTTCCAAGCATAATGTAGGCGTTCAGACAGGAACAACAGGTGATATCTATACAACTGAAGATATTGAAAGCGCCGATCTTGGCACGGTTTCACGTTTCAACAAGGGAGCTGACGCAGTTGAAGCTCTCAAAATCGATAAGGTTGACTGTGTCGTAATTGATAATGAACCGGCGAAGGCTTTTGTTGAGAAGAACCCAGGTCTTAAAATTCTTGATACAGCGTATGCAGATGAGGATTACGCTATTGCAGTTGCAAAGGATAATACAGAGCTTTTGGATAAAATAAACAGTGCTCTTGACGAGCTTAAGGCTGACGGAACATTCCAGAAAATTGTAGATAAGTATATTACAGCTAAATAAATTATTATAAAGCAATATTTTTAAGGGAGTGGATATTCCGCTCCCTTAAATTACTTAACGGGGGTACAAAATGGCAAGTTTTTTTGAGGGTATTAAATCGGATTTTATAACCTGCTTTCTGACCAAAAACAGATGGCACTTTATAACAGACGGTCTTGTATCAACATTAATGATTACTTTTTTTGCGTGTATTATGGGAATTGTGATTGGTGTTGTCATCGCAATCGTCAGAAGCACTTATGATAAAAATCACAAAGAAATGCGTAAGGGCGTTGGAAAAAATCTGCTTGCGGTTATTAATGCTGTCGCAAAGCTCTATCTTACCGTAATACGCGGTACTCCTGTGCTTGTTCAGCTTATGATTATGTATTACATAATCTTCGCCAGCTCCAATAACGGTATTCTTGTTGCTATAATGGCGTTTGGTATTAATTCAGGAGCCTATGTTGCGGAAATTTTTCGTTCCGGTATAATGTCGGTAGATCAGGGACAGTTTGAAGCAGGAAGAAGTCTTGGTTTCAGCTATATAAAAACAATGCAGTATATTGTTATACCGCAGGCGTTTAAAAGCGTCCTTCCGGCACTTGCAAACGAATTTATTGTTCTTTTGAAAGAAACGTCTGTCGCCGGATATGTTGCAATTCAGGATCTTACCAAGGGCGGAGATATTATCAGAAGTGCCACGTATAATACCTATATACCTTTATTGACGGTTGCCGCGATTTATCTTGTCATGGTAATCTTCTTTACACACCTGGTTAGCAGACTTGAAAGGAGATTGAGAAGCAGTGAACGATAATGTTATAATTAAGACGGAGAAGCTTTGCAAGTGTTTCGGCACAGATATTCACGCATTGCATGACGTTTCGGCAGAAATAAAAAAAGGTGAGGTAGTAGTAATAATCGGTCCTTCCGGTTCGGGAAAATCCACTTTTTTGCGGTCTTTGAATCTTCTTGAAACAGCCACAAGCGGTAAGGTGTATTTTGAGGGCGTCGATATAACTGACCCTAAGGTAAATATTAATATTCATCGTCAGAAGATGGGGATGGTTTTTCAGAATTTTAATCTTTTCCCACATTTAAATGTTATAAAAAATATAACATTTGCACCTATAAAGCTTGGTAAGATGTCGAAAAAAGAGGCAGAGGAAGAAGGAATGCGGCTGTTGAAAATGGTTGGTCTGTCGGACAGACGGGACGCATATCCATCGCAGCTGTCGGGAGGTCAGAAGCAGCGTATTGCTATTGTACGCGCACTTTGCATGAAGCCTGACGTAATGCTCTTTGACGAACCTACTTCTGCCCTCGACCCTGAAATGGTCGGCGAAGTTCTTGATGTTATGAAGGAATTGGCAGATGATGGTATGACAATGGTTGTTGTGACACACGAAATGGGGTTTGCCCGGGAGGTTGCGAACCGTATATTATTCATGGATTCAGGACGTATAATTGAAGAGGGAACCCCCGACGAAATATTTAATCATCCAAAAAATGAGCGGACTAAAAGTTTTTTGAGTAAAATACTTTAGTGTGTAATTATCTCTGTATAATATGCTGTAATAAATTCATTTGTATTTCATATACTGTATATTAAGAAATAGCAATATTTCTTTGAATTTTAGGAGGTATATTATGAAAAAAAGTATTACTAAATTATTTGCGCTAATATTTTCAGCAATAATATGTGCCGGAGTAATGACCGGATGCGGCGAAACTGTAGGGGATTCAGGAGTACCGGAAACGGAAACATCCGAAAAGGCGGAGCAATCCAATACTGAAAAAACAGAAACAAAATCCAATTCCGACAATAACGCTAAAGCTGAAACAGAATCGAAGTCAGAATGATTGTTCAGATTGCTGCGGCAAAGTTTTGCCGCAGCTTTTTTTATAAAAATATTTACTGTAAAGTAAAATTATGATATAATAATACACGGCAAATAAGTATACGAGGTGAAACTATGTCAAAACAAATAACAGAATATCAGCATTTTCTGCATGGCGGTGATTATAATCCTGAGCAATGGCTTGATTATCCCGAAATTCTTGAAAAGGATATTGAATTGATGAAGAAGGCTCATTGTAATGCTATGTCTATAGGTATTTTTTCTTGGGCATTTTTAGAGCCGGAAGAGGGTGTATATAATTTCGAGTATATGGATAAGATTATTAAAAAACTTACCGACAATGGTATAAAAATTATTCTTGCAACACCCAGCGGTGCAAGGCCAAGATGGCTTGCAAAAAAATATCCGGAAGTTTTGCGGGTGGGTGATGACAGGCGCAGAAATATTTACGGCAGTCGTCATAATCATTGTTATACGTCACCTGTATATCGTGAAAAGGTCGCTATGATAGACAGAAAATTGGCAGAGCGATACGGCAAAAATCCGAATGTTTTAATGTGGCATATTTCAAATGAGTATGGCGGAGAATGTCATTGTGATTTGTGCCAGCATGAATTTCGTGAATGGCTTAAAAGAAAGTATAATAATGACTTAAAGAAGCTTAATACCCAGTGGTGGACAGGCTTTTGGAGTCATACTATAACCGATTGGGAGCAGATTGAATCTCCGTCGTCCATTGGCGAAGGCAGAGAAATCATTCCCGGTCTCACTCTTGATTGGCAAAGGTTTGTTACATATCAGACAACTGAATTCATGCGTGCTGAAATTGCGGCAGTACGTAATGCCTCGCCTGATATTCCTGTGACAACTAATTTTATGGGGACATATCAGCCATTTCTTGATTATCACTATATGAAGAATTTTGTTGATGTTATTTCATGGGACGCATATCCCGACTGGCACAGTGACCGCGGAAATGTTAACGAAGCGATTTATATTGCATTTAACCATGATCTACACAGGAGCTTCAAACACAGTCCATTTATGATGATGGAAAGTACACCGAGTCTTACAAACTGGAAACCTGTCTGCGCTCTAAAAAAACCGGGAATGCATAAGCTTTCATCAATACAGGCAGTAGCCCATGGCAGCAATACGGTACAGTATTTCCAGTGGAGAAAGGGAAGAGGAGGATCAGAAAAATTTCACGGTGCTGTTATTGACCATAACGGCAAGGGCGAGGGGAGAGTATTTGATGATGTGAAAAATACGGGAATACTTCTCGAAAAGCTCGATGAAGTTATAGGTAGCGATACCAAATCCGATGTTGCGATTATTTATGAATTTCAAAACCGCTGGGCGCTCCGGACAATACAAGGATTTAAAAATGATGGGGATGACCGTGAATACTCACACACCTGCAAGCTCCATTATGCCGAAATGTGGAAAAGGGGTATTAATACCGATGTTATAGGAATGAACGATGATTTGTCGGGATATAAATTAATTATTATACCAATGCTTTATCTTGTTACCGATGAATTTGTTGACAAGATAGAGCGATTTGTAAAAAATGGCGGAACAGTTGTTGCAACTTATATGACAGGATATGTGAATGAGAACGACTTGTGCTATTTGGGAGGCTTTCCCGGAGGAAAACTTAAGGATGTTTTCGGGCTTACAGCCGATGAGATTGATTCGCTTTATGAAAGCACCAAAAACAGCGTTAAATATAATGGCAAGGTATATGACGCTATTGACTACTGCGAATTGATTACAGGCAACAGCGCGCAGACCCTTGGTGAATATCAGTCGGATTTTTGCTGCGGTAAGCCTTGTGTTCTGAAAAACGGCTACGGAAAGGG
>JAQXUJ010000062.1 GCA_029219925.1 Clostridiales bacterium
CTGCGTCAAGGCTCGTTAATAAACGAATATTAAATGAGCTTATGAGCAGGGACAAATTTACAGCTCTTAAAAAAATATGTGAGGGCAAGGAGCTTCCGGCGATTGCGGCAGCTGAGGAATTTGCACAGAGTATAGCAGATGATCTCGATACATTTCTGCAAAATGATAAGGATGATGTCCTTGAAACTTTAAAAAAAGACAGGGAGAAACTGACCAAAAGCTTGCTTGATATTATTGGCGGTATTAATACACGTTCGGATGAAGGACGAAAAAAGGCGGAGAAAAAAGCAGTAGAGCTTGCAAACCGTATCATTTCAAAGCAGGAGCAGGCAGATATGTATGAAAATATACTGCAAAACAATATGCAAAAGAAAGGCAAAGCTGTTCGTGCGGCGGTTCGTAAAGCGATGGCTGCGGCAAATGAAAAGGCAGTAAATACCGCATATCAGATTATTGCGTGGGGTGACAGCGACGGCAGTATGAGGCTGAACGAACTGAATACATCTGTGTTGAAGAAATGCGCTGCGTCTGAAAAGCTGAGGTATATTGCGGGATTTTTGGGACGGTATAAAGACATTATGAATTCAAAACGTCTTGCCGGCTATACCTACGGACGCGGAGAGAAGTATGACATAGGACTCGGTAACAATCTTTCAAAAACGCTGACGTCTGATCTGGCGCTTTTGGCAAGTCCGGAGCTGCTTCCGCTTTTTGCGCGAAAGTACCGGAATAAAAGTCTCAAGGAATACCGCAGACGCGAACCGGAATATAAAGGAAAGGGCGATGTTATTGTATGCCTTGACGAGTCGGACTCGACCTTAGGTGAAAACAGCGCATACGGTATGGCTGTCGCAATGGTTCTGTATGAACTGTGCCGCCTGAACGGGGCAAATTTTGCTTTGGTACATTTTGCAAATAAAACAAAAACCGACTTCTTTCCGAAGGGCGAGCAGGTAACCGGGGAACAGCTTATGGCTTGTGCGGAAACATTTTTATCCGGCGGAACAAACTTTGACGCGGCGCTTAGCGGCGCGATAAAAGTGGCGGAGAAGATGGATAAACCGGATATAGTTTTAATCACTGACGGCGCATGTCATCTGTCGGAGGAAATGCAGCATTGCTTTAAAAAATTTAAAACTGATACCGGAGCAAGATTGACAGGAATACTGCTTGATAAGGGCAGATGTTTCGAATTTTCTCTTGCGCAGTTTGCTGACAGGATTTATCGTACGAGCGAGCTTATGCAGGAAACTATTGCAGAACGGATTATTGATGAGAGGCTGTAGAAGATGAGTAAATACAATGTGACGATTACAGAAACGCTGCTGCTATCGGTACCGATCGAGGCAGACAGCAAAGAGGAGGCTGAGAATATTATTAATGACGCATGGTATAACGGCGAATATATTCTCGATGACAGAAATTTTACCGGCGTAAGTTTTGACGCAAGAAAGGTTATGGAGGAATAATTATGTTTTATAAGGTGTTGTTTCTACTTGCATGTGTAGAACTTGTTAAGCGTGTGCGCAGTTTTATTAACGAAAGTATTGTAGTGAACAACGGCAGTACGGAGCTTCGGACAGGGGCGTTTGTATCAATCGGGTTGTCGGTACTGTTTTATATAATGGTGCTTGCCATCTGTTTTATGCCGTCTATGATATTTGGATGGAGGTAGCGGTATGAAACCGATTAAAGAAATAACAGGATATTTGGCATACAAGCCGATAATCGGAAAAAGGCTGGTTATCTGCACAAAGCATCATATGATATGGACATCACCTGTTGCAGCAATCAGAAACTCCACAGAAACGGGTATCGAAATAGAAACCAAAAACACCGTTTACAAGCTGACTTTTCTGGAACGATTAATGCTTGAAGCGGTGTAAAGCGAGGAGAGCAAAATGAAACAGATAGGGAACTTAGCAGCATCCGCTGCATCACATGCAAACTGCTGTTTGGAAATTGCAGACGGCAGAGCAAGGGTGCAGATAGAACAGGGTGATGGAAAAATCACCCTTTCCTGCGATGTGTGGGATGATGAAGCAATACAAAACATTGTCGCATATATAAATTTCGGCGCTGCTGTATAGAAAACTAAAAAAGCGGTCATATATCTCCTGCTGGAGGTATATGGCTGTTTTTGTTTGAAAGTATTATACGAGGATGATAAAAAAGATGCGTTGAATTTAACTCCACCTATTGAACGGAGAGGCGAAGCAGCATATAATAGAGCTGTAAAGATGGTAAGCAGTTAAGAATGTAAGCAGTTAAGACGGTTTTAGGAAGAGAGGTATCCTGCGGGATACTTCTGTCCAAAACTGTCTTTTTTCATTTTTACAATTTAAAACTTATATAT
>JAQXUJ010000063.1 GCA_029219925.1 Clostridiales bacterium
AAGGTTAAAATAGGCAAGGTTATCAGCAACAAAATGGATAAGACCATTGTTGTAGCTATAGAAGAGAGCGTAAAGCATCCTCTGTACGGTAAGGTAGTAAAAAGAACCTACAAGATGAAGGCTCACGATGAAGAAAATACCTGCGCTATCGGCGATAAGGTTAAGGTTATGGAAACAAGACCTCTCTCCAAGGACAAGAGATGGAGACTGGTTGAAATCGTGGAAAAGGCTCAGTAATTTAAATGACATTTTCCCAAAAAGGAGGAAAGACCATTGATACAGCAACAAACAATCCTGAAGGGTGCCGATAACACAGGTGCTAAGGAAGTTATGTGTATTCGTGTTATGGGCGGTTCTAAAAAGAGATATGCAGCCGTAGGCGATGAAATCATCTGTTCTGTCAAGAAGGCAACACCGGGCGGCGTTGTTAAAAAAGGTGACGTTGTTAAGGCTGTCGTAGTAAGAACGGTTAAAGAGTCAAGACGCAGTGACGGTTCATATATCAGATTTGACGAGAATGCAGCGGTAATCGTAAAGGACGATAAAAATCCGAGAGGTACACGTATCTTCGGGCCGGTTGCAAGAGAGCTCCGTGATAAGGATTATATGAAGATTTTGTCATTGGCTCCCGAAGTGCTGTAATAGGAGGTAAGTACGATGAAAAAAATGCATGTAAAACGCGGTGATATCGTAAAGGTTATCTCCGGCAAAGATAAGGGCAAGGAAGGAAAAATTCTTACAGCTTATCCTGAAACAGGCAAGGTCATAGTTGAAGGAATAGCAATTGCAAAAAAACATCAGAAAGCAAGAGCACAGGGTCAGGAAAGCGGAATTGTTCATAAGGAAGCCGCAATTGATGCGTCAAATGTTCTCAGAGTTTGCTCAAAGTGCGGCAAGGCTGCAAGAACAGGCGTTAAGATTTTAGAGGACGGCTCAAAGGTAAGATACTGCAAAAAGTGCAGCGAGACATTTAACGATTAATTATACGGAAGGAGGCAAACAGAACAATGTCAAGAATGCATGATAAATATAATAACGAAGTTGCTCCGGCACTTATGACAAAGTTCGGCTATAAGAGCGTAATGCAGATTCCGAAGCTCGAAAAGATTGTTGTTAATATCGGTATGTCAGACGCTAAGGAAAATCCTAAGGTTATTGACGCGGCTATGAACGACCTTGCATTGATAACAGGTCAGAAGCCGGTTGTGACAAAGGCAAGAAAGTCAGTTGCAAACTTCAAGCTCAGAGAAGGCATGAACATAGGATGTAAGGTAACTTTGAGATCTGAAAAGATGTACGAGTTTTTGGACAGACTGTTTTCAATAGCACTACCTCGTGTACGTGACTTTAAGGGAATTAATCCTAACTCCTTTGACGGACGGGGAAACTACTCCCTGGGTGTAAAGGAACAGCTTATTTTCCCGGAAATAGATTACGATAAGATTGATAAAATCAGAGGTATGGATATTATCATTGTAACGACTGCAAACACCGATGAAGAAGCTCGCGAGCTGTTAAGCTTGATGGGAGCTCCGTTTGTTCGCAGCTGATAAGGAGGAAAAGAATTATGGCAAAAAGATCTATGGTTGTTAAACAACAGAGAAAGCCTAAACATTCAACTCAAGCTTATTCAAGATGCAAAATCTGCGGCAGACCTCATGCTTATTTGAGAAAATTCGGTATTTGCCGTATCTGCTTCAGAGAACTGGCTTATAAAGGTCAGATCCCGGGCGTTAAGAAAGCAAGTTGGTAAAATTGAGGCGAAAGCCCCGATTATTAGGTAAAACAATCGATTCCCGATATATTTCGGAAGGAGGTAAATATAATGCAAATAACTGATCCGATCGCAGATATGCTTACACGTATCAGAAATGCAAACACAGCAAGGCATGAAACTGTAGACATTCCTGCGTCAAATATGAAGAAGGCTATTGCTGAAATCCTGAACGATGAGGGTTACATTAAGAGCTACCAGATTATCGAAGACGGAAAGCAGGGCGTAATCAGAGTAACCCTGAAATACAGCAGCAATAAGGAAAAGGTTATCAGCGGTATAAAGAGAGTTTCTAAGCCCGGTCTTAGAATGTACGCTGCTGCTGATGAGCTTCCAAGAGTTTTGAAGGGCTTGGGAATTGCAATAATCTCAACTTCAAAGGGTATTATGACAGACAAAGAGGCTCGCAAGCAGCATATTGGCGGCGAAGTTCTTGCTTTTGTTTGGTAGGATGATAACGGTTTGTGTTATTTCCTGAAAGCACAGACTATGTAATTTTAAGGAGGAAAAGACTTATGTCAAGAATAGGAAAAATGCCTATAAAGGTTCCGTCAGGCGTAACCGTTACAATAGGCAGCGAAAATGAAGTTACGGTCAAGGGACCAAACGGAACCTTGTCAAGAAAGCTTCATCCTGATATGATTATCAAAAGAGAGGCGGACGAAATCATTGTTGAACGCCCGTCTGAGGATAAGGTTCACAAGTCACTTCACGGCTTGACAAGAACACTTTTGAACAACATGGTTGTCGGTGTTACAGACGGCTTTACTAAGGAACTGGAAATCAACGGTGTAGGCTACCGTGCACAGATGCAGGGTAAAAAGCTTGTGCTGAGTCTTGGTTACTCACACCCGGTTGAGTATGAGGCGATGGAAGGCATCACTCTTGAAGTTCCGGCTCCCAACAAAATTCTTGTTAAGGGTGCTAACAAGGAGCATGTCGGTGCAACCGCAGCAAAAATCAGAGAGTACAGACAGCCTGAGCCATACAAGGGCAAGGGAATTAAGTACGTGGATGAGGTTATCATACGCAAAGAAGGTAAAGCGGGAGCTAAGAAGAAATAATAGAAAGGAGTGTTCTTAAATGATAAACAAGAAAAACAGTAACGTTGCAAGAATTAAGCGTCATAGAAGAGTCAGAAAGAACATCTCCGGTACAGCGGAGAGACCTCGTCTGAACGTTTTCAGAAGCTTAAATCATATTTATGCACAGATAATTGATGACACAAAGGGTATCACCTTGGTTAGTGCTTCAAGCATGGACAAAGACTTTTCTGGCTACGGCGGAAACATCGAAGGCGCTAAAGCGGTAGGAAACGCAGTTGCTAAAAAGGCTTTGGATAAGGGCATTAAAGCCGTAGTATTCGACAGAGGCGGATATGTTTATCACGGTAGAGTTGCAGCTCTTGCAGAAGGTGCAAGAGAAGGCGGCTTGGAATTCTAATTAAAGGAGGAAAAACTTGTGGCTGAAAGAATAGATGCAAAAACTCTTGACCTGCAGGAAAAGCTGGTTGAGATTAATCGTGTTGCTAAAACTGTAAAGGGCGGCAGAACCATGCGTTTTTCAGCGCTGATGGTAGTCGGTGACGGTAACGGTCATGTTGGCTGCGGAACCGGTAAGGCTGCTGAAATTCCCGACGCAATCAGAAAGGGAATTGAAGATGCGAAAAAGAATATGGTAACCGTTCCTCTTCAGAATACAACAATAACACATGAAACAATCGGTGAATTCGGCGCGGGCAGAGTATTGTTGAAGCCGGCTAAGGAAGGTACCGGTGTTATCGCAGGCGGCGCAGTCAGAGCTGTTGTTGAGCTTGCGGGTATCAAAGATATCAGAACAAAGTGCCTACGTTCAAACAACAAGAAGAACGTTGTAAAGGCTACAATTGCAGGTCTTGCAAACCTTAAGGAAGCTGAGTCTGTTGCGAAGCTTCGCGGTAAGGACGTTGACCAAATCGTAGGTTAAGGAGGTAGCGCATAATGTTAAAGGTTACGTTGGTAAAAAGCACAATCGGCTGCAAAAAGGACCAGATTGCTACGGTTGCCGCTTTAGGACTGAAGAAAATTAGAGATGTAAAAGAACACAATGATACTCCTCAAATCAGAGGTATGATAAATAAGGTTTCACACCTTGTAAAGGTTGAGGAAAACTAAACTAAAAGGAGGTGTAGCAAATGAGATTGGACGAACTACAACCAGCAGAGGGTTCAAAGTTTGCAGCTAAGAGAATAGGCAGAGGTATCGGTTCGGGTACAGGAAAAACCTCGGGTAAGGGTCATAAAGGTCAGAACGCTCGCTCCGGCGGAGGTGTAAGACCGGGCTTTGAAGGCGGTCAGATGCCGCTTTACAGAAGACTTCCTAAGAGAGGTTTTAAGAATATATTTGCTAAACAGTATGTTACGGTTAACGTTGAAGTTTTAGAAAAATTTGAAAACGGTCAGGAAGTAACTGCTGACGCTTTGAAGGAAGCGGGCATCATTTCCAAGACTCTTGACGGAGTTAAGATTTTGGGAAGAGGCGAGCTTACAAAGAAGCTTGATGTAAAGGTAGCAGGCTTCACCGCGTCCGCTAAGGAAAAGATTGAAAAGGCCGGGGGAAAGGCAGAGGTGATCTAATATGTTTAATACAATTAGAAATGCTTTCAAAATACCCGACTTGAGAAGAAGACTGTGGTTCACCATTCTGATGATGGTTGTCTTCAGATTCGGCGCACATATTCCTGTGCCGTTTCTGTCAAAGGAAGCCATGCAGGCTTTCATGAGCGGCGGTACAGATTTGTTCTCGCTGTTTGACGTATTTACCGGCGGCGCATTCTCGAATGCAACAGTTTTGGCGATGGGTGTTTCGCCGTACATCAATGCGTCAATTATTGTTCAGCTTCTTGCTGTTGCAATTCCTTCCTTGGAAAGACTTGCAAAGGAAGGACTGGAAGGCAGAAAGAAGCTTAATAAAATCACAAGATATCTTGGTATAGTTCTTGCGTTTGTTCAGGGCGCGGGACTGTATGTAACGCTTCATAATATCGGCGTTACAAATAATATTGAAGCAATCAGAAATGAAGGCGTGCTTACATTCTTTGTAATCACACTTACGTTTACAGCCGGTACGGCGTTTATCGTATGGCTTGGCGAGCTGATTACGGAAAAGGGTATCGGAAACGGTGTTTCCCTTATTATCTTTGCCGGTATCGTATCGAGAATACCTACGGCTGCTGTTTCAATTTATAATAACTACCTGGCAAGCGGCGTCAGAAGCATGATGAATATTATTCTTGCTGCTGCAATTGTTGTAATCGCTATTGCTGCAATTGTTCTTGTAGTGCTGTTTGATTCGGCAGAACGAAGAATACCTGTTCAATATGCAAAAAGAGTTGTTGGAAGAAAAATGTACGGAGGTCAAAGCACAAACATTCCTATAAAGGTTGTTATGGGCGGTGTTATGCCAATCATCTTTGCATCGAGCATTATGGCATTCCCGGCAACAATTGTAAGACTTGCAACAGGCAATAGTCTGCCTCAGACCGGTATCTGGTACAGAGTTTTGGGATGTCTGACAGCGGGATACGGTCCTTCATGGACTGACATCGTTTATTCGGTGCTTTACTTCCTGCTTATAATATTCTTCACATATTTCTATTCGGCAATTCAGTTTAATCCGATTGAGATGGCTAATAATATGAAGAAGTCGGGCGGATATATTCCGGGCTACAGACCCGGTAAGCCAACAAGTGATTATATTGCTAAGGTTGCGTCAAGACTAAATCTTACCGGAGCTATATTCCTTGGAATTATCGCGGTGTTGCCCGTAATAATAGGAGCAATTTTCAAAATTAACGGCATGCAAATCGGCGGTACGTCACTTCTGATTATGGAAGGCGTTGCGCTTGAATCGGTAAGACAGATAGAATCACAGATGGTTATGAGGAACTATAAAGGATTTTTGGAGTAAAGACAGAAAGGCGGCAAATATATGAAGCTTATACTACTTGGACCGCCCGGTGCGGGCAAGGGCACACAAGCAGAAGTTTTGACAAAACAGCTGGGTGTTGAAACTATTTCAACCGGAGTAATGTTGCGTGCTGCCATGAGGGACGGTACAGAGCTTGGCAAGCTGGCAAAAAAGTATATTGATGACGGCAAGCTTGTACCGGACGAAGTTGTTGTCGGTATTGTTAAGGAAAGATTGTCGCAGGATGACTGTAAGAATGGATTTATTCTTGACGGATTTCCGAGAACAATCGCACAGGCAGAAGCTCTCGACGCTGCCGGGATTGAGATTGATAAGGTATTATCTCTTGAGGTTTCGGATGAGGTTATCATTAAGCGTCTTGCAGGCAGAAGAGAATGTAAAAAATGCGGTACGCCGTATCACGTTATTAACAAGCCTGTTCCCGAAGACGGAAAATGCATCTGCGGCGGTGAGGTTATTCAGCGTCCCGACGATAACGAGGAAACTATCAAAAACCGATTAAAGGTTTATCATGAACAGACCGAGCCGATTAAAGCTTACTATGAGTCAAGAGGCAAGGTAATCAGCATTGACAGCTCTCATTCGGTAGAACGTACTAACGAGGCTGCACTAAAGGCGCTGGGATTGGTAAAGCAGGAGCAATGATAAGCAAATGATTACTATAAAATCGAAGTCTGAGATTGAAAAAATGCGTGTAGCAGGCAAATTAACAGGCGACGCTTTGAAATTGGTGGAGCAGCATATCCGCCCCGGCGTATCCACAATGGAGCTGGATAAGCTGGCTTATGACTTTATCAAAAAACATGGCGCTACCCCTTCATTCTTGCACTACAACGGTTTTCCGGGAAGCATATGTGCTTCTCCCAACAGCTGGGTAGTGCATGGAATACCTTCAAAGGAAGTCATTTTGAAGGAAGGCGACATTATCAGCATTGACATGGGAGTCTGCAAGGACGGATACCATGGTGATGCGGCAAGAACCTTCCCGGTGGGAAAGGTTTCCGATGAGGCGCAAAGACTTATTGATGTCACAAAACAGAGTTTTTTTGAGGGCATTAAATACGCCACTCACGGTGCTAAGCTGGGCGACGTATCGGCGGCAATTCAGGAATATGTTGAGAAACACGGATATTCGGTTGTGCGCGATTTGGTCGGTCACGGCATAGGAAAAAACATGCATGAGGATCCGAATGTTCCGAATTACGGACATAAGGGCAGAGGCTTAAAGCTCGTGCAGGGCATGACAATTGCGGTTGAACCTATGGTAAATGCAGGTGATTGGGGAGTGGTTGTGCTGGATGATGACTGGACTGTGGAAACAGAGGACGGCAGCCTGTCGGCACATTACGAAAACACTATCCTTATTACAAAGGGCAAATGCGAAATTTTAACACTGTAGAGGCGGAATGATGGAAATTTGCAAAGGAAGTCTGGTATATTCGCGCGCCGGACGGGACAAGGGAGGACTTTTCCTTGTGCTGTCGCTTAACGGCGATTGTGCGTATATAGCTGACGGCATAACGAGAAGGGTTGTAAAGCCAAAAAGGAAAAAGCTGAAGCACCTTAACAAAACCAATACGGTTGTAGAACTGGACTTCGATAATTTATCGGATTCAGATGTGCGCAAAGCTTTGGAAAAGTATTGAAGCCGATTTGTATGGGAGGTAGTAGTTTGGCAAAGGAAGATGTTTTGGAATTAGAGGGTACGGTTGTTGAAACCCTGCCTAATGCTATGTTTAAGGTTGAGCTTGAAAACGGACATCAGATTCTTGCTCATATTTCAGGCAAATTGAGAATGAACTTCATAAAAATTCTGCCGGGAGATAAGGTGACGATAGAAATGTCTCCCTATGATTTGACCAGAGGCAGAATTACATGGAGATCTAAATAAGGAGGTAACGTAAATGAAAGTACGTCCATCAGTAAAACCTATTTGCGAAAAATGTAAGGTTATAAAAAGAAAAGGCAAAATAATGGTTATTTGTGAAAACCCGAAGCATAAACAAAAACAAGGCTGATTTCAATTTAAAATCCATTTATAGCCCTATTGAGGTTATTATCCATGCTTTTAAATGAAATCAAAATGTATATGTTTGGTTATCACAATCGGCGGCGAATGCCGCAGGAAAAGTTTGTTATCGGTGCCGAGTGCGCGGCTGGCGCGTAAGCGCAGCCTTGGTGCCAATAATATAAAATTGTGAGATTTATACTATGGAGGTGTAATAATGGCTAGAATAGCAGGTGTTGACTTACCAAGAGAAAAAAGAGTTGAAATCGGTTTGACTTATATCTACGGTATCGGTCTTAAAACATCACAAAAACTGTTAAAAGAAACAGGGATTAATCCTGACGTAAGAGTTAAGGATTTGACAGAGGAAGACATAAACAAGTTAAGAGAAGCTATCAGCGAGTATACCGTTGAGGGTGAACTTAAGACGCAGATTTCTCTGGACATTAAAAGACTTATGGAAATCGGTTGTTACAGAGGTGTAAGACACAGAAAGGGTCTGCCCGTAAGAGGTCAGAACACAAAGAACAACGCGAGAACCAGAAAAGGTCCTGCCAGAACAATGGCTAACAAAAAGAAGTAAAGGAGGTACTAAGCAATGGCAAAGGTAGCAAAAAGAACTACGCGTACAAAGCGTGTTAAAAAGAATATTGAAAAGGGCGCTGCTCACATCCGCTCAACTTTCAACAACACAATCGTTACTATTACTGATGTAAACGGTAATGCTCTTTCATGGGCGAGTGCCGGCGGCTTAGGCTTCCGCGGTTCTAAAAAGAGTACTCCGTTTGCTGCTCAGACAGCGGCAGAAACAGCAGCAAAGGCTGCTATGGAGCATGGTTTAAAGACTGTTGAGGTATACGTTAAGGGTCCGGGTGCCGGAAGAGAAGCAGCTATCAGAGCACTTCAGGCA
>JAQXUJ010000064.1 GCA_029219925.1 Clostridiales bacterium
TTTCTCCTTTAAAAGCTAAGTTCTGTTTTGAGTATATTTTCTATAAATATATATCCGTCGTTGGGCGTAGGGGTAACGGGCATACCCAGCCGCTCTTCAAGCTCGTCCAGCGTGATGTTGTCGAGAAAAATATCCTCGCCGTCACGGAGCATGCAGTCAGGTATAATAAGCTCGTCAAATTTCGGCTCACCCTCTAAAGTGCGGATAATATCTCCGGCGGTGACAAGCCCCGAAACGGTTACGCCTCCGCCGAAAAATGTGTTTTTTATCGGGTAAACGGTAATGGACAGACCGCCGCATTTTTCCGATAGCCTGTCGGTCAGGGAGCGGATAAAGTCTCCCGCAATTTCGCCGGTGGCAATTGCGACCTGTCGAGGATATTCACCGGGTACAACAAGCTTTATTGCCTCGTCAAATTCCTCCTGCATGGAGGAAATAAGCCCAACGCCGTTTTCAATCTGCGGAAAACCGTCATACTCGCATGCCGATGGCAGGGGAAGTCCTGCGTTAATATAAAATTCGTCGGCGGCATATATCAGATTTTTTCCGAAATCACGCTTGAATTTTTTTTGATAGCCTTCAATCTGACGTATGGTATCAAGGGAGGACTCCGGCGTGAAGGGCGTCAGCGGACACAGCCCATCTCGGTACCGGGTAAGTCCTACGGGCACCACCGAGCAGCTTGCCACATAAGGGTAAAGCGCCTCCATGTCGGCTATGGTGCGGTCAAGCTCCTCTTTGTCATTGTAGCCGGGACACAGCACAATCTGGCAGTTCATGTAAATATCATTTTCCGCAAATCGGCGCATAATATTGTAAATTTTAGCCGCGTTGGGATTTTTCAGCATAGCCACTCTCAGCTGAGGATTTGTGGTATGCACAGAAATATTAATGGGCGATACACGCATTTTAATAAGTCTGCCGATTTCCTCGTCCGAAAGATTTGTGAGGGTTACGTAATTTCCCTGCAGAAAGGACAGGCGAGTATCATCATCCTTGAAGTAGACCGTTTCGCGCATACCCTTGGGAAGCTGGTCGATGAAACAGAAAATACACTTATTCCTGCACGACTGCGCCTCCTTAATAAGCTCCTGACGGAAATCAATTCCCAAATCCTCGTAATCATTTTCGATTGTGATAATTTCGGTATCACCGTTTTTCTTCAAAACCTCAAGCTCCACTTCTGCCTCGGAAACCAGATAGCGGTATTCCAGAATGTCGTGAAAGACATGTCCGTTCACCGAAATCAGCTTGTCCCCCTCGGCAATGCCTGCCTCTTCTGCGAGAGAACCGGATTCTACATATGAAATTGTGGTATCTTCTTTAGGCATACAACCACTCCCTCCATTAGAATTTTTCGGCAAAACATCACCTATTATACCTATTATACACAAAAATGTTCCATTTGTCAAAGATATGCTTGAAAAAGGCATATTTTAGTGATATCCTGAAAATAATATAAAGAGGGAAGGCTGTGATTTTGTGACTGAGACGGGATTTTACAGACATTTGATTAAGGATGTCGAATATTGTCGTATTTAAAATGCCTCCCATATGTAAGGGGAGGCGTTTGGTACAAAAACAATTTGTCACTTAAGGAATCGGTTTTTTTCTGTATTCGGTAGGTGTAATGCCATGGATTTTTTTGAACATACGGTTAAAGTATGTAACATTGTTAAATCCTACTTTGTTGGCTATGGAAAGAACTGTATTGTTGGAGTTTTCAAGAAGATGCTGTGCTTTTTTAATTCTTCTTAGGATGATGTATTTGCTGAAGCTTTTGCCGGTTGCTTCCTTGAAAAACCGTCCTAAATACTGCTCATTATAATGAAAGATTTTCGCTATGTGTGAGATTTTAATGTCAAATTCAAGATTGTCTTCAATATAATTTTTTATGTTTTCAATAATAGGATTGATTTCCGGTTTGGAGGCGTAATTTTCAAGAAGCACACGAATATAACTTTCTAAAAGCATACCTACCTCCCTGCACTTTGCTTCGGGAAAATTTTTTTCCAAGGTAACAAAAAGCCAATCTCTTTCGTCAATATAGGGTTTAAGTTTGCGATATCCTTTTTCTTCGTCAAAAATATTGCCTATAAATATTATGCTTGCAACCTCGTTATTTATTATAACAGGTCTTGTGTATTCATAAATACCATTTATACAGATGCCGCCAAAATCAGTTTTTGTTTTTAATGCCTTGTATATTGCTCTGTTTCTGCAACGGTAGCATCTGTCAAAATTTTTGGTTT
>JAQXUJ010000065.1 GCA_029219925.1 Clostridiales bacterium
GGAGAGCACTCCTTTTTTCTTTCCCTTTTCAATCAAATCGTTTACCATTTGCTTTTTGTTTTCTAATTCTGACATTGCTTCTTCCCTTCCAATTTTAACCGTAAATCCAACAGCTCCTTAAGCTTTACGGCATCATTTTCCTTTATCGCTCTTTTTATGTCCTCTTCCAGTCTGTTTAATTTGATGCTGGAAACGAGCTGAACGATGGTGTTGTGTTCGTTTGAGTATATTTCTACGTTGCAGAATATTTGCGTGACGGTGGTAACATCATTCTCATTAAATTGAATTGTTATCATAGCCGGCTCAATAGGCTGATCTTCTTCATAGCATTTGTAGATAATATGTGCAAGACGTTTCAAAACGTCTGTCGAAAAATCATCGGGTTTAAATTGATCCTTGATTGATTGATAGCATTTCTTGCTGCCAATTATTAGGCTGAGAAGCTTTTTCTCCGCATCTGTGGATTTTGAACCATTATCCGGCGGCTTTGAAGACTGAGTCATTTTTATACTTCTCGGTTTTCCTGCGGAAATTTTATCCCGCTTCGAATATTTTTTTATTTCGGAATAGATGGCGTCGCGGCTAATTTCCGTTTCATCGGACAATTTTTTTACGTAAGCGTCAACCTCCACCTCGTTCGGAATCTTTGCCAATACCTCCGCCGCTTCCTGAACAAACATTATTTTGCCGTCCGGATTATCCAAATCATATTTTCCCTTTAAACACTTAACAAGATATTCTGTTGACGCCGGGGCGCTTTTCATTACGTTCCTAAACATTTCCACCCCGTTGTTTTTTATGTATTCATCGGGGTCTTTAGCGCCCCTAAGCTGCATGACTCTGCATTTTCCTCCAACTCCCGTTATTATTTCTATGGCGCGTTTGGTAGCGGCTTGTCCGGCCTCATCACTGTCATAGCACAAAAGAATCTCATTAGTGTATTTCATTAACAGGCGAGCCTGATTTTCCGTAAGTGCAGTACCGAGCGTTGCGACAATATTCTGTATTCCCGCCTGGTTAACCGATATAACATCCATATATCCCTCGCAAAGAATACATTGCATGTCGGAATATTTCTTAGCAAGATTAAGAGAGAAAAGATTTTTTCCTTTATTAAAAACCGGCGTTTCTGCAGAATTAAGATATTTGGGAGGCTTATAACCATCCTTTTCGGCAGCGTTTATAATGCGTCCTCCAAAAGCGATTACATTCCCTCGAAGGTCTATTATGGGAAATATCACTCTTGCACGGAATTTATCGTAAGTTTTCCCGCCCTTTGTCACACATAGTCCGGCTTCGATAAGCTCATCGTCCGCATATCCCTGATTATTTAAACGTTTTTTCAGATAATCATAGCTGTCGGGAGCAAATCCCAGCCCATATCGAATAATTGTATTCGGTATTATCCGGCGGTCTTTTAAATATTCCAATCCATCTCTGCCTTCTGTTTCCTTTGTGAGGGCAGTATAATAAATTTGTGCCGCCGCCTTGTTCATTTCGTAAATACGCTTTTTTTTCTTATATATTTTGTCATCAAACTGAATATCATCTTCAGGAAGAATTATTCCGGCGCGGTCGGCCATAAGCTTAAGTGCCTCAACGAAATCAAGTCCTTCCGAACGCATGACGAACTGTACAAGGTTTCCGCCTGCACCGCAGCCGAAGCAGTGAAAGAGCTGTTTTTCCTGATTTACGTGAAAGGAAGGGGATTTTTCTTTATGAAACGGGCATAATCCCGTATAATCGCGGCCGTTTTTTTTCAGACGAACATACTGCGATACATAATCCACGATATCATTCTGCGCAAATATTTCATTAATAAGTTCATCGGAATATCTCGGCATTGAAAATCCCCTTTCATTTAATCTCTATACAATAATTCGACATTAACGGGTAAAAATCCTTTATTTTAACAATAATTTTACCGTTATATACGATTATCCTTTTATGTAATTTCACCGTTTTTGTTAAAAATATACTAAAATTAACAGTTTAATATGGTATTTGCAAGGCTTTTGCATTGAATCAGCGCATTTTGGTCATCTTTTGCCGGTCTTTGAGCAGAAACGCCGAAATGTCCCATACCGAGTTCGCTGCCGTTGCCCACAACGGTCATTCCTAAAACAAGCGCACAGGATTGAATATGTTCAATGGTCCGTTCCTCGCCTCCGAATTTGCTTGCTCCGACGCTGACCGCAGCCATAGGTTTACCGAGCCATGCCTTTTCACCGCGGACAGCCCGGGTTTTATCAAAAAAGGCTTTCAGCTGTGCAGACATAGAACCAAAATATACCGGCGAACCAAAGATTACAAAATCCGAGCAGGTAATTTTCTTAAACGCATCGTCCAGCTTTGTACCCTTGTAGCAGACTTTGCTGCACGGAGATGAGCAGTTTACGCAGAAAGGCGTTTTTGCGTCACTCAGTACTTCCCCAACATTAATAATTTCCGTTTCCGCTCCGGTACAGCAGGATAATATCTCTCTCAAAAGAAAAGCGGTATTTCCATTTTTGTCCGGGCTTCCGTTAACAGCTGTAATCTTCATATTAATCCTCCATTCTGCCGCCCCGCGACGGCATTATATTATACACTCCATTAGTAAAATACGACATTAACGGTCAAAATTCCTTTAGATTTTAAACCAAAGAGGACTCGCCGAATTACGAGTCCTCACCTCCATAGTATTATGCAGTCAGTCTGTCGACTCGATTACTGCATAATTCCCGTCTTTTCTTCTATATACGACATTCAATTCGTCGGTGTCCTGATTTTTAAAAACGAAGAAGCTGTGCCCAAGTAAATTCATTTGAAGAACCGCCTCCTCTGCACTCATAGGTTTAACCTGGAACCGTTTTCTTTTAACAATATTAAATTCAGGATTTTCCTCCTCATAATAATCCTCACCGCTAAAAAGTTTGCTGTCTGAAAACGCTTCTCGTTTTGTCCGTTTTTCGAGCTTAGTCTTATTTTTTCTTATCTGCCTCTCGATGATATCCAGCGCCTTGTCTGTTGCGGTGAAAATATCTGTATCTATCACCTCTGCTCTGAAAATAATCCCATCATAATATATTGTTGCCTCAATGTATTCTTTATCTTTTACAGATCCGAGTACAATCCGTGCTTCCGGTTCGCTTTTAAAAAATTTATCGAGCTTTCCGATTTTCCTTTTGACGTACTCAGAGTTTTTGTCGTTAATCGTTAATTTCCTGCCAATGATGTTGAATTTCATATGCTCATCTCCCTTTTGTACTTTCGGGGATTTCCTCCCTATTAATTTTATACCCATTTTATTCTAATCTAAACATTAATATTGAAAAAAAGGAAAAAATATGTTATAATAACATGGAAATTTATACATGATTTGACGTTTGCGGTTTTAAAGATGTATATTCAGGTTTTTTATTACTGTTCTTAGGAGGAATATGACGTGGTTATTATTTTATTAGTTTCCGCAGTATACATTTTTTTCGGCTGGTTTATGACCTGTTCCGACAGAGTCAGCCCGGAAAAGACATACAGTTCTAAATGGAGTGTAGCTGCGATTTTCACGGCGGCAATAATAGTCAGAATTATCGGAGCGCTGTGCTATCCGGGTTACAATGTAGATATGAACTGCTTTTCCGCATGGGCTGACCTAGCATACACACACGGTCTGTCATCCTTTTATACAAGCGGTGTATTCGCCGATTACCCTCCCGGGTATATCTACATTCTATATGTTATCGGATTTATAAAGAATATATTTCATCCTTCTGATGCCGGCTTATATTTTCTTCTTAAAATTCCGGCGATGATTTGCGATATTTTATGCGCGCTTATTATTTTTAATCTGGCTGAAAAACATTC
>JAQXUJ010000066.1 GCA_029219925.1 Clostridiales bacterium
TCAAATTATACGGCATGATAGGTGGAGTAGTTGATTTATTTTTACACCTAAATTATATAAAAACAAAAAATCGTTTACTCCACCTATCCATACGAGAGAAATGCAGGAAACATCAGGGATCCGGGACTTTAGAAAATCGGATTTTCCGAATTGTTTGCACAGTAGTATGGAAGGAGGAGTAAACAGATGATTTTTGACCGGACAGACTATGACTTTTTAAAGCTGTGTGCGCTTTGCAGGTATATGCCGTTCGGACTGCATAAAAGATATGACGCTCCCTTTTTGAAAAGGAGCGTTATATACAATTTGCAGATGCATGGACTGATAAAAAAACAAAGTGATAACACCAGTTATAAACTGACAACAGACGGAAAACGATACCTTGCAGAAATGGGCAGCAGCTTCCCGGGGGATGCGAGGATGGATCTGACAAGGACCTCATACAAAAGAAAGCTTGAATCAGCAGAAACGAACCTTCTTTTTCATCTTGCAGGAATAGATGTATTTGCACAAGCAGCGTCAGAGCTTAAAGAGACAGGATATATAAGCAGTCTGATGATGAGGACAGATAAAAATATGAAGGTGCTTGGAGGAACAAGGTTTTTGGGAATACTTAAAATATTTGATACTCTGTATATTCCGTACAGCTTTACGGAGGTGGATATGCGAATAATCCCGCATTTTGAAAAAGAAATATACACATCGCAGTCAGAAAAGATTATAGGAGTAAAATACATAAAGGCAATGTTGTTCGGGAGAACCTTGGAGGAACTGTGGGAGTATATGTATAACAACAAAGCAAGTACCGATGCGATAAAGGGAAGAAAACGGCTTGATAAAGCCTTGGAGGAAATGGGGTGTGATGCTCTGCTTGTTCCGTATGGACGAGGCGGTGTTATGCAAATGAATATTATGAAAATTTACAGGTATAAGGAGCGGATAGCAAGCGCAATGGGATGCGTCCCCGTTATGCAAAGAGAACTGTCCGAATGCGATGGTATGATTGGAGGAACTCCGTGTATTGTTGCTTTTGACCTTGATATAGAGAGAATAAAAAGAGCGTTAAAACAGGTTGAGACATATAACAAGGATGCTGTTGCGAAAATCGTGTGTATGGAGTTTCAAAAAAGCACGGTATTTAAGATTTTAAAATATAACAACTGCCCAAAATCCATGGTAGCGGCAATTGATAAATATGGGATATACCGTATATTCCCCGAGCTTGAAGAAAAAACCGAGCGAAGACCGTATATGACAGAGGAGGGAAAATATATTGAAGTTAATGCAAGAATTACAAAAGCTTTTGATGCGCAGTGGGAGGATAAATAAGCTGTTTTTAAAAGTAAAAGAGCATGCTGTATATTATTCGCTCTGCAGCTTTGCCGGATTGTATCTGTACGGTATTTTCGCAAACGCGTTTAAAAGAGCAGTACATAATTTCAGGACCGGTGATACAGGGCAGCTTGTGTCCTTTAATCCGATAAAATGTATTTTGGCCGTATTCTCGCCGCAGGGCTTGGGTACAGCTTTTTTTGTGCTGATAATGTATGTACTGGTTTCGGGGAAGTGGCTTCATTATATTACCGGAGTAAAGATTACAAAGGACGAACGCAATTTTAATATATCAAACGAAGGAACTCACGGCACATCAGGTTGGATGACGAAAAGGGAACAACAAAAGGTGTTGCAGTCCGGCACAGCAGATGAGCTGCCATGCCCGATACTATGTAAAATAAAGGACAGTATATATGACGACGATCGTTTTGCCGATTATGTCGGACTTCGCACCGATGCGGGACTAAACAGCCATACTATGGTCTACGGCGCATCGGGATCGGGAAAATCACGGGGGTTTGTAAAACCGTTTGTTCTGAAAATGGCAAAATTTAAAGCAGATAAAAGAGAAAGCATGATATTAGTCGATCCAAAAGGCGAATTTTTTGAGTCCATGTCTGCATTTTTAAGGAAACAGGGGTATGTTGTAAAGGCATTTAATCTCCTTGATATGGAAAACTCGGACGGCTGGAACTGTATAGGCGAGATCGGGGATGATACCGATATGGTGCAGTCGGTGGCTGAAATCATTATCCGGAACACCGCAGACAGCGAGCAAAAAGCGGATTTTTGGGACAAAGCCGAAAAAAATTTGCTGATAGCGCTTATTCTATATGTTCAGAGTATGCGCAATCCGATAACAAATGAACTTTTGCCCATACATGAACGCTCCCTCGGTACAATATATAAAATGATATCGACCGAGGGACAAAAAAGCCTTGATATGAAATTTCAGCGTCTGCCCATTGACCACCCGGCAAGAGCGCCCTACGGTATATTCAAACAGGCGGCGTCAAATTTATGGGGTAATATTTT
This sequence comes from Clostridiales bacterium, assembly GCA_029219925.1. Taxonomy (GTDB): domain Bacteria; phylum Bacillota; class Clostridia; order UBA1381; family UBA1381; genus UBA1738. The sequence goes on from JAQXUJ010000066.1 coordinate 2,371, forward strand.
TATCGGACTTGGTTCGAGGCTGAGTGTGTTTCAGAATAAGCTGGTAGATACAATTACCAAGTACCATGAAATAGATATGGAGCTGCCGGGGAAACAGCCGTGTGCATATTTCTGTATCATATCGGCGCAGGACTCTGCGTATGAGTTTTTGTCTTCGCTTTTCTTTTCGCTGCTGTTTAAAAGACTTACCGACTTTGCGCGAAAGCATGGCGATGAAAGGGGAAGACTGCCCGTTCCGGTGAACTTTGTTATGGACGAATTTTGCAATTGCGGCAAGCTGTTGGATTTTAAGAAAACCATATCGGTTGTGCGCTCATACGGCATAAACTGTCATGTCATTATACAGAGTATAGCTCAGCTTGCCGACAGGTATCCGGTAAAGGAATGGGAGGAGATCGTCGGTAACTGTGATACACAGCTGTTTTTAGGTTGTAACGATACCATGACGAGCGAATTTATTTCAAAGCGCTGCGGAAATGTGACGATACAGCTGACAAACAGTATGTCACCGCAGACGCCGTTGTTTTCGCCGATCACAAGAGAAGTTACAGGCTACAGACAGACAAAATCAAACACAATGCGTCCGCTTATGTACCCTGAGGAGGTTTTGCAGCTGGATAACAGGGAGTGCCTGCTGTTAATACGAGGGCAAAAGCCGGTAAAGGCATATAAGATAATACCGGAGGAGATCTCGGCATTTAAGGAATTGGATTATACACGTATCAGCGACTATATTCCCAAATGGCGTCGGGATGAAGAGTCACAAAAGCAAGAGCGCAAGGAGGCAGCAGAGGCATACGCGCCGCCTAAGCCGAACCTCGGTACAGTCGTAATACCGGAACCCGAGGAAAGTCCGGAGACAGTAATGCCACATCAACCGTTTCAAATATCTCTTGATGAAACGGTTTTTGATCCGGAAAGCTGTACAGCAGAGGATATATTAAATGAATAAAGACGAGGAGGAAACGCTATGAATGAAGTGTACAAGATAAATGATGTAATAAACTGTGAATTTCTGAAAATTCCCAAAAGTATGTTTGCAAATGAAAAATACAGGATACTGTCATCAGATGCAAAGCTGACCTTTGCACTGCTGTATGACAGGCTTTCTCTTTCCAAATTGAACGGCTGGATTAATGATAAGGATGAGGTATACCTTATATACACCAGAGAAGAAATTGCTGAGGAGTTGGGGATAACGTATAAAAAAGCAATTGCTGCGTTTAAGGAACTACTTGGAGCGGAGCTAATAAGTGAAACACGCTGCGGCAGAGGCTTTCCGAATAGGATATACATAGTTAAGCCGAAGACTTCGGTAAAAGCAGCAAAAGATTTTTCTGATATTGAAAAAACAAGATATGCCAAAACAGAAGTTCAGGAAGAGAAAAACAAGACATTCCAAAAAGGCATATCTTACGAAGAAAGAATGCTGTGTGATATGCAAAACGGGAAGATCAAGATATGCCCGAATGGGACTTCTGAACCTGCCGTATCGGAAGTTTTTGATATGCCGGAATCGCATGCTAATCATACTTATATAAACCAGAATAATATAAATCAGCATGATACCAGTCAGTCTATCAATCATAGTGAACGTAAATATAGACTGACTGACGGTAATTACAGTCTGGAGGAGATAACAGCTAATTGTCAGCTTGACACATTCCCGGAGGATGAGCAAAGGATCTTGTATGATGCGCTGGAGCGGATGTATTACAGTGAAACCCTGCGCGTGGGGAATGCAGTATATCCGCAGGGGAAAATCCGCAGCCGTATGTATGAAATTAACGCCGGAACGCTTGAAAGCGCAATGGCAAATCTGCATAAAAACAATAAACCGATAAGGAATTATCAGAGGTATGTTATGAGTACGATTTTCAACTGCATAGCAGAGGATTTTACGGTGGCGGCGGTGGATCCGTTCTTAAACAGTCTTAGAAAAAACGAATGAAGGGAGGACGCAAAATGTTCTATAACCCATATCAGCGGTACATAAAAGAGCTGCTCTGCGAATACGGCGCACTTACAAAGAAACAGTTATTAAGAGCGGTAAATATACAGTTTAGGTCTAAGTTTGAAAGTCTTGATGCGTACCTTTTGCAGATGAGCCGGTTCGGTGATTTTAAACTCTGTGGTGAGGTGGTCATGTATGAGGGGATACAGCCGGACTATGATGTAATTCGTTCATTTGAGGTACTGTTAAGCTTTTTATCGGAGAATGTGCGTCATTATCGGGCAAAGGGTTATGCGGCAATCAGATTCATTGTTCCGGGCACGGAGCATGACAAGAACATATGCATTATTCCGGTAAAGCAGGGAGATGAAAAGGCGGTATCGGATTATGCGGACGATAAATTTACAGACGACAAGTGTGAGGTGGTAATTTTTCTTGTGGACGAAAAGGAGCAGATAAGTAAAATCAAAACGTCCTGCAACTGCAAATTCGCAATGGTGACAGGACAGGGCACACAATTTTTCAAAAGGTAAGGAGGAAAAAAATATGGAGTTTAAGGATTTGAATCTGGCGGAAATGGACAGGGATCTAACTGCGGCGGAAAAAGAAGAATGGCAGGCAATTTATGCCTCCTTCAAAAGTACGTCGGTAATGAGCGGAAGAGTTGCGGGCGTGGATATTCACGAATTTAATATTGTGCCGAAAGGCAAGCGGAAGGCAGTACCGCAGACTGTGCGCTGTCTGATCGTTATTAAGTACAGGGTTAAAATCATCATCCCGGAAACAGAGGTTTTTGCATTGGAGCTTGACAGCGGTTATCATATTCTGCATTCAATGTG
>JAQXUJ010000067.1 GCA_029219925.1 Clostridiales bacterium
TGATCTGGATGCGGTTCTTGAAAGAAAGCCGCAGGTGGTTCTGGTTGACGAATTCGCACATACGGACGCACCCGGGATGCGGCATACAAAAAGGTATCAGGATATTAAAGAGCTTTTGGCTGCCGGCATTGATGTATATACAACGGTAAATGTTCAGCACATTGAAAGCCTTAACGATACTGTTGCTGCCATAACAGGCGTTATAGTAAGAGAAAGAATACCCGATGCTGTGTTTGACACGGCGGATCAGGTTGAATTTGTGGATATAGAGCCGTCAGAGCTGTTGGATAGGATTAAAAGCGGCAATGTGTATAAGGAAACACAGGCAGACAGAGCAATGTATAATTTCTTTACGCTTGATAACCTGATTGCATTAAGAGAAATCGCTCTAAGGCGCTGTGCGGACAGAATTAATATTATGAGCGAGAATGTGCGAATAAAAAACAACGGTGATTTTCACACGGATGAGCATATTTTGGTATGTCTTTCCTCATCGCCGTCAAACACTAAAATTATACGAACGGCAGCAAGAATGGCAAATGCCTTTAAAGGCATTTTAACAGCATTGTATGTGGAAACGCCTGAATTTGCCGCTGTAAGTGACGAGGATAAAAAACGGCTGCGGCAGAACATCCGCCTGGCAGAACAGCTCGGTGCGAAAATCGAAACCGTTTACGGTGATGATGTACCGTACCAGATTGCGGAGTTTGCAAGGCTGTCAGGCGTTTCGAAAATCGTCATCGGTCGCAGTGCGTCGGTAAAAAAGCATTTCTTTAACAAACCCGCATTGACGGAAAAACTTATTGCTCATGCGCCCAATATGGATATACACATTATTCCTGACAGCAGCGATATTGTTAAATACAGAAAGATGAATTTTAAAAAGAATAAGGACTTTTCACTTTCTCTGCGTGATTTGATGAAAAGTATAGGAATCCTTCTCGCAGCAACACTTATCGGATACGCTTTTTCGTGGCTTGGCTTTAAGGAAGCAAATATTGTAACCGTATATATTCTGGCTGTTCTTGTTATTGCGGTTATAACAACGCGCAGATTGTACAGTATGGTTTCTTCCGTGGTAAGCGTTCTGGTGTTTAACTTTTTCTTTACGGTGCCGAAGTTTACATTTATGGCTTATGATGACGGCTATCCCGTAACCTTTCTGATTATGCTCACCGTAGCCTTTATTACAAGCAGTCTTGCAATAAAGTTAAAAAATCACGCAAAACAGGCGGCACATGCGGCATTCAGAACGAAAATCCTGTTTGACACCAATCAGCTGATTCAAAAAGCAAGAGGTACTAATGAAATTATTACCGCAACAGCAAATCAGCTCATAAAACTTCTTGGAAAAAACATTGTTATATATTGCTGTGAAAACAACAAACTCGGAAATCCGCATATTTTCCGGGCAAACGGCGAGGTTTCGGAGGATGAATTAACAACAGAGAATGAAAGGGCGACGGCGCAGTGGGTTATGAAAAACAACAAGCACGCCGGAGCAACCACCGATACCCTTTCCGGTGCAAAATGTATGTATTTTGCAATACGAGTCAACAGCAATGTCTACGGCGTAGTTGGTATTGACATGGACGACAGTGTGCTCGATTCCTTTGAAAACAGTGTGTTGTTATCTATATTGGGCGAGTGTGCGCTGGCTATGGAAAACGAACAGAATGCCAAAGAAAAGGAGGCTGCGGCGATCCTTGCGAAAAATGAGCAGCTGCGCGCAAATCTTCTGCGTGCTATATCGCACGACCTGCGTACTCCTCTTACATCAATTATGGGCAATGCGGACAATCTTCTGTCGAACGGTGATTCCTTTGACGATGAAACAAAGCATCTCATTTATAAGGACATTTATGACGATTCTATGTGGCTTATTAATCTTGTTGAAAATCTTTTGTCCGTTACAAAGCTGGAGGACGGTAAGATGAAGCTTAACCTTTCTCTGGAGCTTATGGATGAAATTATAACCGAAGCGCTTCATCATATCAATAATAAAGGTGGTACGCATAAAATAAAAATCATAAATTCCGATGAAATTGCACTTGTTAATGTTGACGCACGGTTGATTATTCAAGTGGTAATCAATTTGGTGGACAATGCAATCAAATATACGCCGGAGGGTTCGGAAATTGTTATCAAAACGAAAGTAACCGGTAAAAATATTGAGGTGTCTGTTGCGGACAACGGCTATGGTATACCGGATGAGAGCAAGAGTAAGGTGTTTGATATGTTTTTCAGCGGTGCAAATAATATTGCTGACAGCAGAAGAAGCATCGGAATAGGACTGTCACTGTGCAAATCTATTGTTACAGCCCATGGCGGGAGAATATTTGTTTCGGATAATAAGCCGCAAGGTGCGGTCTTCACTTTCACACTGCCCGCAAAGGAGGTTAATCTGAATGAGTAAAACAACAATTCTGGTTGTTGAAGATGATACGCCCGTAAGAAATCTTATAACAACAACCTTAAAAACGCACGACTATAAATATTTAACGGCAAAGGACGGAGCAAGCGCCATAATGGAGGCATCATCGTATAATCCGGATATAGTACTGCTTGATTTGGGACTTCCCGATATGGACGGAATAGAGATAATAAAGAAAATACGGACTTGGTCAAATTCGCCTATAATTGTGATAAGTGCAAGAAGCGAGGATAGCGATAAAATTGAGGCACTCGATTGCGGCGCTGACGATTACCTTACAAAACCGTTTTCGGTTGAGGAGCTTTTGGCAAGACTGAGAGTGACGCAAAGACGTCTTAACTTTATTCAAACACAGGTGCTGTCAACTTCATCTGTATTTATAAACGGAAAGCTTAAAATAGATTATGCAGCCGGCTGTGCGTACTTAGACGATGCCGAGCTTCATTTGACGCCGATTGAATTTAAACTTTTAAGCCTGCTTTCAAAGAATGTAGGCAAGGTTTTAACGCACAAGTTTATTACCGAAAACATCTGGGGAAGCAGCTGGGATAATGATGTAGGCTCCCTGCGTGTGTTTATGGCAACGCTCAGAAAAAAAATCGAAAAATCTCCTGATTCTCCGCAGTATATTCAAACACATGTGGGAGTTGGATACAGAATGATAAAGGTTGAGTAAACA
>JAQXUJ010000068.1 GCA_029219925.1 Clostridiales bacterium
AAAACAGAACTTAAAGGTTTTTCGGAAATATTCCCGGCTGCCCTTTCCGCTGCTGCGGACAGCATGATTACTGTGTGCTGCGCCATAATATTTTTCAGCACGGTATCGGGAATCATAACCCAATTACTTCCCGTAGATGAAATAACAAAGGCTGTAATAGGCGGCATAGCCGAGTTGACAAGCGGCACAAAAAACATAAGCACCCTTCCTTTGCCTGCTGTAACACGGCTTGTTATGTCGGCGTTCACGGTGGGTTTCGCCGGGCTTTGCGTTCATTTACAGGTAGTTGCCGTATGCGCCGGAAAAGGACTCAGCCTGAGACCGTATATTGTCGGAAAACTTTTTCACGGCACGCTTTCCGCGGTATATACATTGATAATACTGCAGTTTGTACCGATTACCGAGTCAGTTTTCAGAGAAATTCCCCAAAAAGGCGCTGCTGTAATGGCGGGTTCGCTTTATCAGGCTGTTACAATACTGTTTTCAGCAATTCTTGCGTGCCTTGTAATGCTTTTATGCAGCACGCACCCTAATCGCCGACGGTCATTAAAAAAAGAGAGGGCGGCTTAGCTCCGCACCCTCACGGACTCATATTTTTAAATTTGGATTTTCCAAAAGCAGAAGCCTCCTTTTAATTTCAATTCCGGCGGAATATCCCGTCAAGACTCCGTTCTTACCCACCACCCGATGACACGGAATGATTATCGGCAGCGGATTTTTATTCATAGCTCCTCCTACCGCTCGACAGGCATTCGTATTTCCCATTCGCCGTGCCAGCTCTGAATAGGAAACGGTTTCACCATAGGGAATTTCCATAAGCGCCCTCCATGCATGCCGGCAGAATTCCGTCCCCTCCGGAAGCACAGGCAGATTAAAAGCCCTGCGTCTGCCTTCAAAATATTCCATCAGCTGAACTGCCGCCCTGTCCAAAACTTCACTCTTTCCGCAATCCTTACTAAATTCAAACTCAATTCCCGTGACAAAATCCCTATCACCTATTATACTTAAGAAACCAACCGGTGTTTCAATGCATTTTTTCATTATTTCTCGCCTTCTTTTTCTTTTTTATTATACTCTTTTTCTTCACTCCGGTCAATATATGCTTTCTCAAATTCGTTAGTATATTTTTCCAAAATTAATTAAAAAAACACTTGACAAATGAAAAAATTATGATATAATAGTTATTGATAATCATTATCATTAAGGAGTGCGTTTATGGAGCAAAAACTTAGAAATTCAGAAAAGCGCCGCGCTATACTTAATATCCTTAAAGAAACCAAGTCGCATCCGACTGCGGACTGGGTATATGACCGTCTGCAGGAGGAGTATCCCGACGCCGGAATCGCTACGGTCTATCGGAATCTGAAAATTCTGCTTGACCAGCATGAGATAATGAAAATTAATGTAGGCGACGGTCTTGACCATTATGATGCGGATATAAGCGAGCACTATCATTTTATGTGTCGCGACTGCCGCCGGATATTTGACATTGAGCCTCAGCAGCTTAATATTGGAATAATTCCGGGAAATATCGACGGTATGTCTGTAGAAGGATATTCGATAATGTTAAGTGGTCTGTGCAGCAAATGCTGCAAAAAAAAAGACCAATAAATCTGTATAATAATGGGAATAACCCGTATTATTATAAAATCACAAAAAGAAGGAGATAATAATTATGAAAAAATTTGTTTGTCCGGTATGCGGATATGTTCATGAAGGAGAAACTGCTCCGGAAAAGTGCCCTCAGTGCGGAGTTCCGGGCTCAAAGTTCACTGTAATGGAGGAAGGAAAGCTTAACTTTGCCTGCGAACATGTAATCGGCGTTGGCGCAAAGGATAAGATCGATCCCGAGGTTTACGAAGGTTTGAAGGCTAATTTTGAAGGCGAGTGCTGCGAAGTCGGCATGTATATTGCAATGGGCAGACAGGCAATCCGCGAAGGATACCCGGAGATAGGCGATTTCTATATCAAAGCAGCTATGGAAGAGGCTGAGCATGCAGCAAAATTTGCAGAGCTTTTGGGTGAGGTTGTAACACCTTGCACAAAGACAAATCTGACTATGAGAGCAGAGGCAGAGTGCGGCGCAACAGCAGGAAAGCTGGAGCTTGCTAAAAAGGCAAAAGAACTGAACTATGACGCAATCCACGACACAGTTCATGAAATGGCTAAAGATGAAGCAAGACACGGCAAAGGCTTTGAGGGTATGCTTAAGAGATACTTTGGTTAAATCTGGATACAGATAAATAAATCTCGATACGCACAGAAAGCAAGAATTTATGCGGCTTCCTGAGGGCTGAACACTAAATACGGTTAACGAATTGACGTTAACCGTATTTTTTGCATATATATTTCCTTTTATTCATAAATTTTCAAATATTTATT
>JAQXUJ010000069.1 GCA_029219925.1 Clostridiales bacterium
TTTTTTGTGATAACATTTTAACACGTCACCTCTTAGATACGAAATTGCATTTATGGTGATTATAGCATATTTTTAGGTGAAAAGTCAATATAAATATTAAATATTTTGTGATATAATGTAAAAAAAATTAGGAGGTTGAACATTGCAATATATGATGTTGACATCGGCAACCTTGCTTTTGGCAATGGACTTTGCAATGAACAAGATATACCAAAAATTGAGAGGAGCATCACCTAAGACATCCTTGTTTTTCAATTCGGTTTTAGGATTAGCAACAGCAATTATTTTTTTCGCCGTTAATAAGTTCAAGCTATCCTTTTCACCTTACTCTGCAATTACGGCGATGCTTATGAGTACCTTGGTGATGACTTATAATATTACAGGTTTTAGTATTTTAAAGCAGGGCTCTATGGCAATTTACAGCTTATTTTTAATGACAGGCGGTATGGTATTACCATATATATGGGGACTGGTGTTTTTGAATGAAACGTTTAGTGCTGTCAGAACCATAGGTCTTATTGTAGTTATAGGCGGAGTTTTCCTTTCGAATTTCAGCGGTGAAAAAATAAATTTAAAACAAATATGTATGTGCATAGCAGTGTTTGTTTTAAACGGATTGGTCAGCATTATATCCAAAATGCATCAGATTGAAATAAATTATCAATGTGTAAGCACGATTGAGTTCATTATACTGGGTGGAATATTTAAGTTTTTTATTGCCGGCTTTCTGTTTTTAGCTTTTAAAAACAGAGAGGGACAGAGGAGTGAAAAAAATAACTTCTCAAAATCATTGATTGTAATTATATTATCGGCTGTTATCGGTGGAACTGCGTATTTCTTACAACTTTACGGAGCAAAATCTCTGCCGGCAACCGTACTATATCCGTTTATCACCGGAGGGAGTATAGTTTTTTCCGCATTAATAGGTGCAGTATTATTCAGAGAAAAGCTTTCCCGAAGGTTGATTATCAGCGTGGTGTTATGTTTTGTCGGGACAATTATGTTTATATAAGGAATGGAGGAAACGGTATGAAATTTTTAAAAAACAACAAAAGATTTTCATTCAAATTAAATGGAGAAAATGCATGGGATTTGGATTTTAAATTTAAAACTATGGAGGAGGGAAACACTCTTACCACAGTGTATCAGTTTAAGAATGGAATCAAAGTTACAAATATTTCAAAAAAGTACGATAAATACGGGGCGTATGAATGGGTAAACTATTTTGAAAACACTTCTGATATGCCAAGTGAAATAATATCGGAGTTGTGGGACTGCGACTGCACCATGCCCTTAGAACATGAAGAAAACCGTAAGTGGGAAGCGTATTTTCCGGGCAATAAAACCGCTACAAAAATATATGCACCAAGCGGTTCAACATGGACTATGAAGGAGTTTTACTCTGATATAGATAAAATTGAAAATAACGAAAGAATAAATCACATATATCCCGGGCAAAAGAAAAGATATTCTGCTTCGGGCGGACGTTCAAGTGAACAAAACGCACCTTTTTTCAACATATCAAAAAACGGAAAAGGATATATATTTGCTATCGGCTGGACAGGACAGTGGAATGCGGAAATCAGCAGGAATAGCGACAGTATTACAATCAAATCCGGAATTGATAGTACATATTTCAAGCTAATGCCGGGTGAAAAGCTCCGCACCTCATCAGTTGTTATTATGCCATATGAGGAAAATGACGAGGCGAATAACAAATGGAGAAGACTGGTAAAGGAGCATTTCTCGCTCATTGGCAGTGACGGCAGAGATAAAACGGGTCCCCTTTGTGCAGGCATATGGGGCGGAATGACTTCAGCTTCTGTTTTAGAAAGAATAAAAGCAATAAAAGAGAACGACCTTCCATTTGAATATATCTGGATGGATGCAGGTTGGTACGGAGTTGACACAAAGCCGACTCCGGATGAATTTGAAGGAGATTGGGGACAGCATACGGGGGACTGGAGAGTCAGTCCGTTGATTCATCCGAATGGTCTTAAAGATGTGTCGAAGGCTACGCATGATGCAGGGATGAAATTCCTTTTGTGGTTTGAGCCGGAAAGGGTTATAAATACAACGCAGGTTGCATTGCAGCATCCGGAGTACTTTCTTGCCTCTGATTCAGAGTGCGGTCAAAATCGCCTGCTTAATTTAGGAAACCCTGATGCATGGAATTATTGTTTTGAAACGATTTCAAAAATAATTAAAGAAGTAGGAATTGATTGTTATCGCCAGGATTTCAATTTCTCGCCCTTGTCGTATTGGTGCAAGAATGATGACTTTGACCGTCGCGGAATTACTGAGATAAAGCATATCAATGGACTGTATAAGCTTTGGGATGCGCTTCTTGAAAAATTCCCAAATCTTATTATAGACAACTGTGCCTCAGGCGGCAGAAGAATAGATATTGAAACTTTGCGACGTAGTATTCCGTTGTGGCGGAGTGATTATCAATGTCCGGCAAATTATGATATAGAAGCATCACAGTGCCATAATCAGACATTTAATCTC
>JAQXUJ010000070.1 GCA_029219925.1 Clostridiales bacterium
AGTTTAATAAATATGGAGGATAGCGTTATGAAGAAGTTAGCCGCATTTATTTGTGTGCTTGCCGTTGTGATGGGCATTTCGCCCGGCACGTTTGCCTATAATGCGGAGTGCGGCGAATATTATGACTTTGCCGGTGACCGATACAGCATTTCAGAGATTGATACAAACGGCAGTATTTTTGCCGGTGTAATAGAAGGTAAGATTGCCGTAAGCGATGATTTTCTGAATTGGGAGGTTTGTAAGGATCTTGATGATGTGGCGGCGGTCGAATACCTCGACGGAAAATTCTGCGCCGTAAATAAGGGATATACTTATGTGTCGAGGGATGGAAAAAACTGGGAAAAGGTTAGCAATAATCTGCCTGCCTCAGTGAGGTCCGTAATAAAAAATAAAAATTCCGCAGTTGTATTTGTTGAGGACAGTGACGAGAATTTTAATAAAATCGGTACCGGCACATATCAGAGCTTTGACGGAATTAATTGGAATAAGGCGGAAAATATCCCGGAGGGAGCCACCATGAAAATAATAAACGATAAAATTTTCTTTGCTTCAAGCGTTTATATGCCCGGGATTTATGTATCTGACACGGGAGAGAGCTTTGAAAAGCTGAACATAGACGGATTTAATCCGGATTTCGGAGGAATGCAATTGGAGTATCGCGGAGGAGAATATCTGCAATGGGATTTTGGCAGAGAGATTGAAGATACAGCGTATACTTATGCATATGTTTCGGATGACCTTGTGAACTGGGAAACAAAAATAATAGAGAGGCCGGAAACAGCACCCCATGACAGCACCTACGTCACCATAAATGGAGAGGTTCATCAGCTGACCATAAACGGATACGACTATGTATGGGCAGACGGAGAGTGGAAGCCGGGACAGTACGGCGATATGAGCGGTTCAGCTGCCGCAAATCCGCCGTTTACGTATTATAACGTGACCGATTACGGCATCTTAGCGTGGAATACGGAAAAAAACTGCTATTTTATAGATAACAGCGGCAATATGATAAAGTATGACGGAAGTAGCAGAAGGCTTGTAAATATAGTAGTGTCAGACGGTATATTTTATGCGGTAAATTCATGGAATGATGACGGAAGCACTACAGCCGGTTGGAGCAGCAGTGACGGAATCATATGGGAGCCTTGCGAAAAGAGGTTCGACTCATATGAGATGTTTAAGAATGACAGTGCGTCAAATGGTGAGGTGACGGTGAAAAGCGATACTATTATCCGAGGAAGCAGGCGTGATTACGAAGGGAACGCCGAGCTGACAGGGACGGTTACCGACAAAAACGGGGCTGCGTTCGGTGTCGCTTTCGAAAACACCAAGGGTCTTGACTATATAAGTATATTCGGCGGTGACGGCTGGTTTATTATGCAAGAGAACAGCGGCCGGTGGTATTTCACAAGGGACGGAATTACACGGGGCGAGGAAATAGTTTTTCCGGGTATTCATACCGTTCTGTATTCAAACGGCGAGAAATTTCTGTACAGGGATTTTCGGGGCATAAATCATGTGGGCGATATGTCACAGTTTGCGGGGCTGTATGCGCCGGATACGGTGAGGGTGCGGCTGAATGGCGAATTTCTTAGCTTTGTTGTTCCGCCGGTCATCAGTGGGGACAGAACCCTCATTTCGGTGCGGTTTCTGTTTGAGCGCATGGGCGCCCGGGTTGACTGGGACGACAGCACAAGGTCGATTACAATAACCTATGGAGGTAATTCGGTAAAGCTGGAGCTGGACAGCGATAGGGCGAGCGTGAACGGCGAGCAGAAATTGCTTGACGTTCCGGCGCAGCTTGTGAATGAAAAAACAATGATACCCCTAAGATTTATTTCGGAAGAACTGGGATTTACGGTTGATTACGATGACGCAGAGAAAATTGTGGATATTAAATATTAAAAAACGCATGCAGCTGCATGCGTTTTTTAATATTATAAATCATTTTCTGTCCTGTCGAGTACGGTGATTTGCCCGTCTTTGGCAACAGACAGGGTATAGGTAACCGATTTAAGAGGAATAACACTGCCATCGTCGGTATATTGGTTGTACCGGCAGGTCACGGTGGTCGTACCTTCCCTTTTTCCGATTATCGTAAATTTGTATTTGCCGGTGTTATCCGCAGTACCGTCCGGCAGTTCATTATCAAAATATTCGGAGTATACATCTATATTGGAGCTGTAGTTTTCAACCTCCCACATGCAGAACTCGTCGGAATCGTCCTCAAGCTCAAATTCAAACCTGTTGTCGTAAAGAGGTCCGAATCCGGCTGAGCGTACGCAGTCCTGACCAAGCATAGACAGCATGAAATCAGCAAAGCGGCGTGCTTTTGAGTTTTCGGGTTCGCTCTTTTTAAATACAACATAGGTGTTGTTTGAAAGAGGGTAGCTTCCGTCGGCAATGGTTTCGTCGGTGGGATATACGCCGTCGATTGCCAGCAGTTTCAGGAATTTTTCATTTTCAATAATCGCATTCATGTTGCGGAAATAGTAGTATATGCTGTAGCCCAGGCCATAACCGGTTGGGTCGTCGGTCTCTGAACCCATGACATCGGTAAGAATGTCTGCCATTGCCGTCGAAGTAGTTTCCTTGAGAATTTTTTCGTTAATTTCCTTTCCATTCAGGAAGTGACGCTCCATCTGCGCATTGCTCCCGCTGTCATTGTTGCGGCAGTAGGGGTACAGAAGCGCATCGGGACCTCCAAGGTCTTTCCAGTTATCGTATTTGTTGTCGACATAGATTTCGGTAATTTGCTGTGAGGTAAGCCCTTCTATACTGTTGTCGGTGTTTGTGAAGAAAATCATTGCGTCATATGCAATCGGCACAAGCTCAAGCTCCACGCCCTTTTCCTTTGCCATCTCGAGAATGTCGGAGGCGGGGTAAACCGAGGCGATAATTGCGTCAACTTCACCATTTATAAGCCGCTGGTATGAATTGTGTGTTTTGCTGTGTTTTTGCGGCTTATCGGGGTGATAATAGCCGTTTGAGAACAGGCTTTCATATATTGCCTGCGTGAACGGATATGTGGAGGTTGAGCCGTCGATTACAGGCAGTTCCTTGTCAAATCCAAACTCCACAGCAGTTTTTGATGGATATATCTGGAAAGTGTCGCATACAGAATCCAGAAGCTCCGCCGCCTCTGCCCGTGTCGCCGGCTGTTTTGGACGTGCGTAATAAATGTCGTCCGGCATTTCATCCGGACCGTTATCGATATAGTCATAATCGGTTATGTTAAAATATTTCATAGCTGCATATGCGCTGTATGCCCAGGGAGAAATGTCGTCAATGTCGGTGATACCCATTTCGGAAATCACTGCCTTCGGATTGTCGGTTACTTCCTTTTGCAGTCCGGCATACCATACCGCCCGAGCAGCCATTGCGGTAAATTCCTCACGGGAAACATTGCGTCCGGGATTAAATGCGGTATCGCTGTCGCCGCTGACAATGCCTGCTTTTCTTGCGGCGGTCACAACCTTTGCATACCATGCGTCCTTGTCAACATCATCAAAGCCGCTGTCTGCGCTGTCGAAGTTATCAAGCCCTAAAAGCCGCATAACTATTGCGGTTGCCTCAGCCCTTGTAATGTTGCTGAAGGGCATGGCGTTACCGTTTTCGTCGCCGGATATTACACCGCGGGCAGAAAGCTTGCCCATTATATAAAATTCGTAGTCATCGGTGTTGTCGTTAAAGGGTAGCTCCTCCGAAACGTACCACTCAATTTCCCGGTCCTTGTATTGGGTTGGCACGGTGGCATACATTGTTTCATCATAATACTCCGAAAGGGGTATCGGCGTTTTATCATCGGCATACCGAGCCAAAAGATGTTCATAGGTCTGCCAGTCATGCATAAAGTATTCCTCGCCCTGGTAACATGGAATACTGACAACCGTAAAGGGACTTTCGGTATTTTCGGCATATGCCGGTACAGCCGCTGCTCCGGCAGCAATGATTCCTGCAAGCAGAACGCTTTTCAGTTTTGTTCTCATAGGTTGACCTCCCGAATTTTTAATTTTTCCATTATTTGTTATTTACAGTATAGCACGGAGTTGTTGCAAATATGTAAAAATAAGACTAATATTTACTTACAAAAGTATAGCAAATTTATTAAAAATTATTTCAATTTTGTTTGCGTACAACTGAATACTCGTCGCCGAAACGGTAATAAGGACAGTTATTAAAGGAACCCTGCATAAACCGCAGCATTTCGTCCTCATCAAGGTTTATTTCGCATATATAGCACTCACATTCATCATCGTACGCGAAGTATGCGCAGCTTTCACAGGCTGTATTCTGCTTCATTTTCCGACACCTCTTTTATCACAATATAATCAGTATATAATATTTACCGATAAATGTCAATTTAAAAATATTGTTGACTTTTGCCGGGATTTTTGTTATTCTGTAGATGAGGTGACAGCAATGATTAAAAAGCTTGCGGGAGTTTTGCTTTTGGCATCGGTAATATTTACGGGAACATGCGCCGTTGATTCGGAATGGGGCGATGAGGCGGGATACAGTCTGTATTCCGATATTGGTGCGTACATAAATAATAATCCCATAAAATCATGCAACATAGAAGGAAATACGGTAGTCTGTGCGGCGGATTTGGAAAATTACGGTTTCAGCGTCATATGGGACGGAAGAAATCGTCTGGTAAAAATTGAAAGAGGAACGAAGGGTATCACGCCGCAGGAGAAGGTCTATAAGGACGCTAAAAGAGCGGGGATGCCGGCAAAGCCGTATCTTTCCACCGATATTAGGGCGGAGATGGGCGGAAAAACGGTTCAGTGCTATAATATAGACGGACGTACCATGGTCAGATTTGACGACCTTGAAAAATTCGGCGAGGTAAAATGGGACGGGGTGCAACGGGAGATATGCCTGGAGCTTGATCGACTGCCGATGGCACAGAAAACGGAAATAGAGGAAAACCCAAACGTGGTTACTATGTATGCATCGGACGGAAGAACGATTACGGTAGGGACTGATGAAGTAGAAAAATATAAGGCGGTAAACTGGCACGAGGACATTTCCGAGGTTACGGCTACGCTATATGCTAAGGACGGGCGTACTCTTACGGTGTTTGCGGACGAAATTCCGGTTTATTTGAAGCTGAACTGGTACAGGAGCGACCCCAATGCAAAGATGGTTGCCCTGACTTTTGATGACGGCCCAAGCAAGTATACTGAGGCAATCTTAAATCAGCTGGAAAAATACGGCGCAAAGGCGACTTTTTTCGTTGTGGGAAACAGAGTTTCGCAGTATTCGGACATTTTAAAGCGTGAATCGGAGCTGGGGATGGAGATAGGCAACCATTCCTGGGACCATGCAAACCTTACTAAGCTTTCGGAAAGCGGAATCAAGGCGCAGAAAACGAAGACAGACAATGCGGTTTCTGCGGTGACGGGCAAAAATACCACACTTTTCCGTCCTCCCTACGGCAGCAAGAGCACAGCGGTGGCAAGCGCATATAATATGCCGCTTATATTGTGGTCGGTGGATACGCTGGATTGGAAAACACGGAATGCAAAGAGTACGGTGGACGCGGTTATGAATAATGTCAAGGACGGGGATATTGTACTTATGCATGATATTTATGAGTCGTCGGCAAGGGCGGCGGTAGAACTGATACCGAAGCTTATTGAACAGGGATATCAGCTGGTAACGGTAAGCGAGTTGGGCAATGCAAGAGGCGGACTTAAAAACGGCACGGTGTACACCGGTATAAGAAATAATTGATATGGATATGGGGAGGGAGAATAAATCACATTTTTATCTAAAGAAAATTTCAGGTAAAAAAACGGGTTGGAAAATTCCAACCCGTTTATATATGTGTGATTAGTTAAGCTCTGCGAAATACTTAATTGTTCTAACCATCTGGCTTGTGTATGAATTTTCGTTGTCATACAATGTAAATATAGGGTATTGACTTGTTTTGTAGTGTTTTGTCATATATAAAAAATCAAGTAAAATAAGGCTTTTTAACATTTTTAGGTTTTATTGTGTTTTGTCTTGTTTTGTTATTTTATAACTAAACTGTTATATAAATTGTTATAAAAGAAAAAGCAGATAACATAATTAAATGCTATCTGCCTTTGTTGTTCTTTTAGCTGATTTTCATTTTACCTTCAAGATTGCTAAATACTTCTTTTTTCTTTTGTTCTGTAGCTTCTGCATAGATGTTCATTGTTGTTGAAATATCACTATGTCCCATAATCTCTTGTATGACCTTTATATTAGTTTCGTTTTCGCAAAAGCGAGTTGCAAAGGTATGTCGTAAATGGTGACAACTAAAATGTGGAATTATTATAGGTTCTCTATGTTCTTCTTTTGCCTTTTTCATTTCTTCGGCATTATACTCAGTGTAAATGCGTCTTATAAAACGATTTATTGTATGTGGCAAAAACAATCCTCCGTCTTTATTTGTTAAAACAAAACCATTATAGCCGTCAATATCAACCATACAATAGCCATTTTTCATTTGGTTCTTCTTTAGTTCTATGAGGGCAGAATACACTTCGTTTAGCATAGGAATTGTACGCTTACCTGATTCTGTCTTTGGTGTTGTTATTTGAAAGACACATTTTCCATTATCAGTCTGACGATAAATCAAATTGTGATTTATTGAAATAGTACGATTTCTAAAATCACAATCCTGCCAACGCAAACCTATAAGCTCAGCAACTCTACAACCTGTACCGAGAAAAATAGTAAATAATGCCTACTGAATAATTGCCATTTCTGGCAAGCTGTAAATTTGGAGCAGGTTTTGAAACAACTTTAAAATTTCTGCAAAAAGAACCTTACCGATTTTTCGTAGGTTCAGTAGTAATACGGACATAGCAAGGCAGTGGCAAGTCGTTTCTTTCAACCGTGTCACAATAAGTCCAATTCCGCATTTGCGTTTGGCGAGGCTGAATTTGCGTTCAACCTCTACTCGCTCCGCTTCATCAATGTAATCTTGCTTTTTATCACGGATTTCGTCTTTCTTGGGTCTGCCGAGTGCCGGCCCGGAA
>JAQXUJ010000071.1 GCA_029219925.1 Clostridiales bacterium
GGAGGCGGAGACGGGCAGACTGCTTGAACAGGCTGAACAGATGATTTATGACGTTGCCGAAGGCCGTGACAGGACAGATATTGTACCGGTTAGTGAAATATTAATTTCAACATATCAAAGTATGGTTGAGAACGCCCAAAATCCCGGTGTTCTGACCGGACTTGACACGGGCTTCGACGAGCTTAACCGCCGATGCGGCGGATTCCACGGCGGAGAATTTATTCTTATTGCCGGCAGACCGGGTATGGGTAAATCGAGTTTTGCCGTAAATATTGCGGAATCGGTTTCCATACGTGATGGAAAAACAGTTGCTATATTTAACCTTGAAATGCCCAAGGACGCTATATTGAAGCGAATTTTATGCTCACAGGCATTGATTGATTCGCAGAAAATTCTCTCAGGAAGGTTTGAGGGCGAGGATTGGACGCGTATCTGCAAAATCCTTGACAAACTTGCGGCAGCTCCTCTTTATATTGACGATTCACCTCTTATAACCGTATCGGAAATAAGAGCAAAATGTCACAGATTGAAGCAGACCAAGGGACTTTCCATGATAGTAATCGATTATCTTCAGCTTATGCAGGGCGGCTCCGGCTCGGAATCCCGCCAGCAGGTGGTTTCCGATATATCTCGATCGCTTAAGGTTATGGCAAAGGAGCTTGATGTTCCTGTCATTGCTCTTTCACAGCTTTCCCGTGCCAGCGAAACCCGTACCGACAAACGTCCGATTCTTTCGGATATACGTGAATCCGGTTCTATTGAGCAGGACGCGGACATGGTTTTGTTTTTATACCGCGACGATTACTATAATCCCGATACGGAAGATAAAAATATTGCAGAAGTCAATATAGCAAAGCACAGAGCCGGCGAAACGGGTATGTTTAAGCTGGGCTGGCAGGGCAAATATACTAAATTTATTAACATAGATTATCGAGCGCAGGAACAGCAATGAGTATTATTAATATTGCAGAACAAACAATAAAAGAATATGACCTTATTTCCCCTCGTGACCGTGTTTTGGTTGGCCTGTCCGGAGGGGCTGATTCGGTAGCTCTGCTGCATATATTATATGAGCTTTCAGAAAGACTCGGTATAACATTGGCGGCGGCACATGTTAATCACAGCCTTCGCCCAACGGCTGACCGTGATATGGAATTCTGCAGAAAGCTGTGCGAGGAGCTGCAAATTGAATTTTACAGTATGACTGCTGACATTAAAAGCGGCGCTGCAAACGCCTCCATGAGTGAGGAACTATATGCAAGACAGGTACGATATGACTTCTTCTCCTCCCTTTCCTACGATAAAATTGCTACAGCTCATAACAAAAATGATGCGGCGGAAACAATTTTGTTTAATTTTATGCGCGGCGCATCCATAAGAGGACTTTCCGGCATACCATATAAGCGTGGGAATATAATAAGACCTATTCTTAATCTGACAAAAAAACAAATTACGGATTTTTGCAACAATAACGGCTATGAATATATGACTGATGAAACTAATCTTGAAGCAGTATATACACGCAACAAAATTCGCTTGGGGCTTATACCGAATATTGAGACGGAATATAATCCGAATTTTGTCAATGTAGTTACGGAAAATGCGGCGCTTATCTCTGAGGATTCTGATTACCTTGATAATGCCGCAAAGAAATATTACCATGGCAGAATTATTTTAAGTGAACTTTCATGTTTGGAAAACCCTATAAAGCGAAGAATTCTGCAGCAGCATTATAAAAAAACCGCAGGCACTCATAATAATTTGTCTGCAAAGTATATTAACAATATTTTAATGCTAATCAATCACGGAACCACAGGTCAGAAAACAGAACTCCCCGGTGGCTTTGAGGCACGAATTCAATACGGAGAGCTTATCATCTCGCCCAAACAGACGCCGCTATCGTATGAATATAAAATATATCCCGGAACACTTTTAAAAATACCGGAAATTGGAAAAAATGTTCTTATAACACCGTCTGAAGGCGGAGGAATTTTTCTTGATAATACAGAAGGTCTTGTTGTCCGCAGCAAAAAAACGGGTGACGTGTTCTATCCTGTGGGAATGACCGGTAAAAAGAAGCTTTCCGACTATTTTACCGACAAAAAAATAGCTCTATCCGAACGCGGGAAAATCCCCCTACTGGTTCAGGACGGACGCATTGTTTCCGTTATCGGGATGCGGAATGACAGACGATTTACCAATGAGAAATATATCGAATATAAAATTGTGCTAAAGGAGATCAACGATGCAGAATAAAAACAGAAACATATTTGCATGGATACTGGCTGCAGTTATCCTTATAATGACATATTCATTTGTTTCGGGACTTATGGATACAACCATTCATTCCAATTATTCTTCACTGATTAAAGCACTTAAAAGCGGCGCTGTATCAGAGCTTTACATCAGCGGAACAACCGCAACCGCAAAAATCGGAGACAAACTTATGTCCTGTGAAATACCGTCTAATGAGATTTTGCAAAACGATGCCGGCAAGGAAATGATAGATATGATAGATGCCGGCACTTTAAAATACCAGGTAGCGCCAAAAAAAGCTTCATGGATTGAATATATACTCCCAATAACGTCAATACTTACATTAATTCTTTTTCTGTTTATTATATTGCAGCAAAGCGGCGGCAAAGGTGCGGCAAACTTTACCAAAAGTCGTGCAAAGCTGAATACAGATGAGAAAAATGTTAGATTTTCTGACGTTGCCGGCGCTGATGAGGAAAAAGAAGAATTAATGGAACTGGTTGAATTTTTGAAAAATCCACAGAAGTTCATCTCGCTGGGCGCAAGAATTCCTAAGGGCGTTCTTTTGGTAGGCTCTCCCGGAACAGGAAAAACCTTGCTTGCCCGTGCGGTTGCCGGTGAAGCCGGCGTACCCTTCTTCTCCATCTCCGGTTCGGATTTTGTTGAACTTTACGTGGGTGTAGGTGCATCGAGGGTACGTGATATGTTCTCACAGGCTAAAAAATCGCGTCCTTGTATTATATTTATTGACGAAATCGATGCCGTAGGCAGACAGCGCGGCGCCGGGATGGGCGGCGGACACGATGAGCGTGAGCAAACTCTCAATCAACTTTTGGTTGAGATGGATGGATTCGGAAAAAACGAAGGCATTATTGTAATGGCTGCTACAAACCGACCGGATATATTGGACCCAGCGCTTTTAAGGCCAGGACGATTTGACAGACAGATTGTCGTCGGAAAACCCGATTCAAAAGGCCGTGAAGAAATTCTTAAGATTCATTCGCGCAATAAAAATATTGCAAAAGACGTTGATTTATCCAAAATCGCCAAGCTTACCGTAGGTTATACCGGCGCAGACCTGGAAAATCTTATGAACGAGGCTGCTATTTTTGCGGCACGCAGGAACAAGACCGAAATAGACGAAAGAGATATAGATGACGCAAATATCAAGGTAATGATGGGGCCGCAGAAGAGGTCACAGGTTGTTACCGAAAAAGAGAAAAAACTTACCGCGTATCATGAAGCTGGTCACGCTGTTTTGACAAAGCTGATATCCACAGGCGAAGTTGTACGTCAGGTTTCGATTATTCCCAGAGGCAGAGCAGGAGGATATACTATGCACCTGCCTGTAGAGGATACCTGGTATCGCAGCAAGCAGGAAATGGAAAATGATATTGTAATCCTTCTTGGCGGAAGGGTTGCAGAGGAACTTACCATGGATGATATTTCAACAGGTGCCTCCTCTGACCTGAAACGTGCCACTCAGATGGCTCATGAAATGGTCGCAAAATACGGAATGAGCGAAAAGCTTGGTCCGGTATGTTATGACAATGAAGAAGAGGTATTTTTAGGGCGCGATTACGGACACTCAAAGCAGTATTCGGAAATGGTTGCGGCTCAGATAGATAAAGAAATTGAAAACCTCATAAACGCTCAGTATGCAAGAGCGAAAAAACTTCTTTCGGATAACGCCGAAAGACTTAAAAACGTTGCAGAAGCTCTGCTCGAAAAGGAAGTAATTGACGGCGCGGAGTTTTTGACATATTTCAATAAAGAAAAAGGAGAAATGGAAAATGAAAAAGGTAACTAAGGATATGATAATCAGGGACGTTTTGGCTCTTGACCCCGGCTGCGCCGATTTTCTTATTAACATCGGGATGCACTGTTTAGGCTGCCCCTCCGCCAGCGGAGAAAGTCTTGAGATGGCTTGCATGGTTCACGGTGCTGATATTGATAAGCTGGTCAATGACCTTAACGATTATCTGAAGGATAAATAAATTATGGACGACATATACCGACAACTTCTGTTTCTGTTGCTGCTAATACTTTTTTCGGCTTACTTCTCAGCAACAGAAACAGCATTTTCGTCACTAAACAGAATTAAACTGAAAAATTCCGCTCAAAGCGGAAACAAACGTGCTCAACAGGTTTTGTTTTTATGTGATAAATATGACAAGCTGCTGTCGACTATTTTAATCGGCAATAATATTGTAAATATTATGTCAACTTCAATTGCAACAGCATTGTTTGTTTTCTATTTTCCGCAAAACGGTGTTGCAATTTCTACAATAGTAATGACGGTTGTTGTACTTATTTTCGGAGAAATAATGCCGAAAAGCATCGCAAAGGAGGTGCCGGAGAGCTTTGCTATGTTTTCTGCTCCTCTTGTATCTGTGCTGCTGGTCATTCTGACTCCAATTAACTATATTTTCTCTGTCCTTAAGCTGGCGGTAAAAAAGGCATTTAAAATAAAAGGCGATAATTCTATTACCGACCGCGAACTTTTAACCATGGTTGAGGAAGCTAAAAACGACGGAGGAATAAACGAAGACGAGGGACATCTGCTAATAAGTGCAATTGAATTTTACGACCTTGAGGTTTCCGATATTCTTACCCCACGTGTAGATGTAATTGCGGTTGATATTGAGGATTCCTTTGATGATATCCGCAAAACATTTAAAGAAAGCGGATTTTCACGACTGCCCGTTTACAACGACACAATTGATAATATCATAGGTATCATCAATGAAAAAGATTTCTTTTATGCCGATAACATAGAAAGTATTCTGTGTCCGGCTGTATTTGTGCTGGAAAATATGAAAATTTCTAACCTTATGCAGCTACTCCGAAATAAAAAATCTCATCTCGCCATTGTAACCGATGAATATGGAGGAACTGTGGGTGTTGCCAGTCTTGAGGATGTTCTCGAAGAGCTTGTGGGTGAAATATGGGACGAACACGATGATGTTAAAGAAGAATTTATCAAATTGTCACCCACCCGCTACAAGGTTAGCGGA
Source organism: Clostridiales bacterium (assembly GCA_029219925.1). Taxonomy (GTDB): domain Bacteria; phylum Bacillota; class Clostridia; order UBA1381; family UBA1381; genus UBA1738. The sequence continues at coordinate 5,274 of JAQXUJ010000071.1, forward strand.
AGCGCAAATCTTGATAAAATGTTTGAAATTTTTGACATCGTACCCGGTGACGTGTTTGAAAGCACTTCAGTAGGCGGATGGATTACAGAATTTTTGGGATATCTTCCCAAAAACGGCGAAAGATTTGAATACGGATTGCTTAATATTCTAATCCTTAAAACTGAACAAAACAGAATTGCAGAGGTACTAATTTCTAAAAAGACTACCTCTTTAGCGAAATCTGAATAAATCTTTGCTCAATGCTTTGCCATTTTTTTAATTTTCTGTCGGATAAATTGCTCATATTTATGAGCAATTTTACGCTTACCGACTTTCCAGAGGTAATCCTCCGTTCTGCAATTTTAGTACATGCTGTTGCAAGCACATCGCAGTACATACCATATACAAATAATTTTACGGATAACAATATAAGTTTCATAACGCAGCTCCTTTTTAATAGTATTATCCTGTAAAATTGTTTTATGTGTGTTCAAAACAAAAATTTAATGACCTTTTACGAGAAAAAAATGGTTAATAGTCTATGAATGTACTTTTATTATTAAAAACTGCTTTCAATATTAAACAAGTATTATTTTATTGGGAGGCGTATATACTTGAAATCAGGAAATTCAGCTAACATAAATCAGTTCGACAGCCTGCTGTTTATATTAACATTGCTTGCAGCTTTTATCGGATTAATAGCAATATACAGTGCTACCCTATCGCTTAATTCAAATACGCAGATAATTGTTCAGTCCGGAGCATTTCTGATGGGTATTGTAGCAATGATTTTAATAAGCAAAATTGATTATCAGGTGTTTGGATACATTTCTGTTCCAATATATATTGTCTGCATTATTATGCTGATTGCCGTACTGGTTATAGGTTCTGCCGGTGATTGGGGTGCCCGCAGCTGGATACGGTTCGGCCCTATAGGCATACAGCCCTCCGAAATATGCAAGGTAGGCTTTACTATTACTTTTGCAAAGCATCTTTCTTTAGTAAAAAATAAGATAAATACCTTTACGACCGTTCTGGCACTTTTAGCCCATCTCGTAATTTTGTTGGCGCTTATAATGCTGCAGCCTGACGCAGGAAGTGCAATGGTATTTTGTTTTATGTTTGCAGTTATGATTTTTACCGCCGGAATTTCATTTAAATACATTATTCCGTCTGTACTGGTGCTATTGTCATCCGCTCCCCTTGTATATTTCTTTCTTTTGAGTGATTACCAAAAGCACAGGATACAGGTGTTTTTTAATCCGGAAATGGACAAGCTCGGCAGCGGATATAATGTTATACAGTCAAAAATTGCCGTAGGCTCCGGTCAGCTTTTTGGTAAGGGGTACTTAAAAGGAACACAAAACCAGATGGGATTTTTGCCGACAAAGCATACCGACTTTATTTTCAGCGTCATATCGGAGGAATTTGGATTTATCGGTGCCGTTTTTGTTATCCTGCTGCTTTTTTTAATCATTGCACGCTGCATAAAAGCTGCACAGGATTCGAATGACCTGTTTGGGAAATATATATGTATCGGTATTGCTGCTATGTTGATTTTCCATACATTTGAAAATATGGGTATGTGTATCGGGCTTATGCCGGTTACGGGAATACCTCTTCCCTTTATAAGCTATGGCGGCACATCGCTTCTGACAAATTTTATTGCTATAGGAATTGTATTGTCGGTTTCGCGGCATTCACATGGAACTAAACTTGCATATAAAAATTAAGGGATATGTTTATCCCTTAATTTTTACCTATTCAATAAAGCATGTCTCAGGATATAGTCAATACTTCTGCTGAAAGTTTGCTTATTATCTCCGCTTTGTCCGCTTGTAACCGGAATTGTGCCTATATAATATTTCCCCGAATAAATCCTTGCGCTGCCAATATTCATTCCCACACGTATTTCTCCGTTAATCTTTTCTGAAAGATATATTTTACATGAGATTTTGCTTTTTTTTCCGGAAACATAAGGTATCGTAAAATTTTCTCCCGCAAGAATATTTATTCTCTGTCCGCGTATCTTTCTTGTACATAAAATGTCATTTCTTTTTATTATATTTTTTTTTGTTGTTCTCTCAAAGGAATACTCATACAGATTTTTGTGATCTCGCCAGTCATCACTATCATTAAGCGTCACGGCAATAAGAGTAATATCATCCCTTTCTGCACATGTGACAAGACATCTTCCCGCTAATTTTGTAAAACCGGTTTTTCCTCCAATACACTTTTCGTACTGCCACAGAAGTTTATTATGATTTCTCAGATATGTGACAGAATTGCCCGTGTTTATCTGATATTCCTTAGTGGAAATGATTTTTTTAAATTCATCATTTTCCATTGCGTAGGACATAATAATTGCCATATCATACGCTGAGGAATAATGATTTTTATCATAAAGTCCGCTGGGATTAGTAAAATGCGTATCCCTACACCCCAGTTCCTCTGCTTTTTCATTCATCATTTTTACAAAATTCTCAGTGCTGCCGCCTATATATTCAGCAATGGCTACAGCTGCGTCATTTCCGGAATTCAGCATCAAACCATAGAGCAAATCTTCAAGTGTAATTCTGTCATTTGTACGGAGGTAAATTGACGAGCCTTCCTGATTCTGCGCATTTTGTGACACGGTAACTAAATCTGTAGTGTTGCCGTTTTCAATGGCAAGGGCTGCCGTCATTATTTTTGTTGTGCTTGCCAGTGCGAAACGTTCATGACAATTATTGCTATATATAATCTGCCGTGTAGCTGCCTCTATTACAACTGCTCCATCCGCACCGGTACTTACAGCAGATGCCGGGGTCGGAAAAAAGCATACGCACATAAAAAGAGCAATTATTTTCTTTACCATGTTTTCTCCTTTTTAGCATATAAATATGATTTTTTACTATTCTATCCCCAAAATAATTCTTTATACAAAAAAGAGATACGATAAACGACAAGTATTTACCGTATCTCTTATCTGTTAATAATATTTGCGAAAATTATTCGTAAATAGGATATTGGCTACACAATTCCTGAACCTCATTTGAAATTCTATCTTTTGAATTATCAAAATCAGTTACAGTATCATATATCCAGTCGGCAATTTTAAGCATTTCTGCCTCTTTAAATCCACGGCTTGTAACCGCCGGAGTACCAATTCGTATTCCGCTTGTAATAAATGGGCTTTGCGGATCGTTGGGTATTGCATTTTTGTTAACAGTAATATGAACCTCATCAAGACGCTTTTCAAGTTCCTTGCCTGTAACATCAAAATCAATAAGATTAAGCAGCATCAGATGGTTGTCTGTACCGCCCGAAACAATTTTGAAGCCTTTTTTTATAAGGGCATCGCATAAAACATTTGCATTTTTAATAATCTGTTTCTGATATTCCTTAAATTCATCGGTCATTGCCTCACCGAATGCCACCGCCTTTGCTGCAATAATGTGCATCAATGGTCCTCCCTGAGTTCCGGGGAAAACAGCCTTATCAATTCTTTTTGCCAACTCCTCTTTGCATAAAATCATTCCGCCTCTCGGTCCGCGGAGTGTTTTATGAGTCGTTGTAGTTACCACATCGGCATACGGAACAGGGCTGGGATGAAGACCTGCCGCAACGAGACCGGCAATGTGTGCAATATCCACCATCATGTATGCACCAACTTCATCACATATTTCGCGTATTCTCTTAAAATCAATGGTTCGGGAATATGCACTTGCACCCGAAACAATAAGCTTTGGCTTATGCTCCAATGCTTTTTCACGCATTGCATCATAATCAATTGTTTCGCTTTCATCTGAAACCTCATATGGTATAATATTAAAATATTTTCCGGAAATATTTACCGGAGAGCCATGGGAAAGGTGTCCTCCATGTGCAAGACTGAGTCCCATAACGGTATCTCCCGGTTCAAGAAGAGCAAAAAACACAGCCAAATTTGCATTAGCTCCGCTATGAGGCTGTACATTGGCATGCTCGGCACCAAAAAGCTTTTTCGCACGTTCACGAGCAATATTTTCGACAATGTCAACATACTGACATCCACCATAATAACGCTTACCGGGATATCCTTCAGCATATTTATTGGTTAGAATTCCTCCGGCAGCCAACAACACCGCTTTTGAAACAATATTTTCTGATGCAATAAGTTCAATGTTATGCTGCTGTCTTTTTAATTCAAGTTCACAAGCATCGTATACTTCCGGATCATAGTTCACAAGTTCTTCAAAAAAGTTTTTCATTTTACTCCTCCGTTTGAATGTAAAAAGGCGCACCCGTTTCCAATAAATAGGTACGCCAAACATTCCGTATTTTAACACAAGCGGCTTATACATGACATACATAAACTGCTACATTTTTATTATGTATAATTTTATCATATTATGTCGCTTTTGTCAAGTATAATACAGTCACTAATTCATTTTCAAAACAGTTTTTACAATCCCCGACAAAAATTTTGGCATTTTTACTACGACAACCTTCATAAAAACTCTCCTTTCACCTTCCTAAAATCTGAACAGACAAAAATATGCTATAAGCAATATAAGCGCCGTTTCAACAACTGCAACAATATATATGGGAAAAAGTAATCCGCATATCATACCTATGCAAAATGTAAAAGCGGCAAGCCCGACTGCTTTACAACCTAATTTTAGCATATTTCCGCACCTCATTTTTAGATATATAATATACTATGAAATAGTATATTTTTTTGTGCAAAACTATTGAAAAATATATGTAAATATGGTATAATAATAAAGTTCCAATTAGTGTAACACTTATATTTTAAATAATGCCCCCGTAGTTAAATGGATATAACAAGTCCCTCCTAAGGATTAGTTATCAGTTCGATTCTGGTCGGGGGTGCCATGTCGGAGCAAGTTTTATCTTGTTCCGATTTTATATTTTATCGAAAATAGGTTATTATCCCTAAAGAATGGCACTATCTTATCGTCTGAATATTATCGTATGGAGAAAAACATTTTGTCTCACACTTGTACTTGTCTGCTATATCGTCTTCCCGACAGCACTTTTCTTTACAAGAAAAAATAATCATTCACATCGCTGAAATATTTTTGAAGCTATTGACAAATTAATAAAATTTGATATAATTTATTGATAAATCAATAAATTATAAGGGGGTGCTTTATGAGGAGCCCGGAATACAGAGAAGAAAAAAAGAAAGAAATAATGGAAAGATGCTTTGAATGCTACTGTGAAAACGGTCTTCGCGACACGGGCATTAAGGAGCTCGGTAAATACTGCGGTATGACAAGCGCAAATCTTTATGCGTATTTTGACAATGTGGATGACCTTATAGTGCAGTCCACCGCATATTGCATGTCAAAGGTTGAAGACGAGTTCATGGAGCTTGCACCCGAAAATCCGCAGGATATTCTGCGTTTTATCGACGAAGTTCCCTACTGGACGGCAAAAAAGCACGGCAAGAAATATCGGCTTATGCATCAGGTTTACACCCACCCCAAGTACATAGAACACGGCAAGAAGTTTTTTGAAGGGGTAAGCGAGCGTTATACGGAATATGCCAACTTGCTCTCACCAAAGCTTGGTTTGCCTGCCGATATTCTTTCGGGTTTTATTTTTATATTTGTCCGTGCTGCGGTTCACTACGCACTGTTTGAGGATGAGTATTATTTAATAATGCAAATGAAAGCTCTTAAAATATCAGTGTTTTCAATTATGAACCATAATAAAAAGGAGGATTAAAAAATGAAGGTGAATAGGATTTTAAGTGTGCTGATTACGGTGTGTATGCTGCTGTCGCTGATTCCGGCAGTTTCCGTTTCGGCTGCAACAACGGTCGAATGGGAGTACACAGTGGGAGTAGGAATCAGCCAAAAAGATAATGCAGAGTGTAAAAAGAAAAATGCAATTACGGTAAAGCTTAAGTTTACCGACAACTCTGAGGAAACTAAATTTCTTGAAAATACAGAAAGCAAAAACAGCCCGGCAACCGCAAAGTTCAAAACTTCAAGAGCGCCGTGGACGCTAAACGGCGTTGAGCTTGAAAACTCAACAA
>JAQXUJ010000072.1 GCA_029219925.1 Clostridiales bacterium
TAATATTTCCTCCGCCAACAACCAGAAAAGCAATTGGCTTAACATTTGCTCCACCTCCGCAGCCGCCGCCGAACATGGGATTCTGAGGCGTAACCGTATCCTTCTTTGCCGCAAACTGCGATCCTCCTGCTCCAAAGCCAAAGCTTACTGTTGAAATCGGAATTATCACCGTTCCGTCCGGTGTTGTTACCGGGTCACCAACAATTGTGTTAACATCAACCATTGATTTGATGTTGCTCATCGCTGTGTCCATAAGTCCCTGAATTGGGTGTTCTTCCATGATTATATGCTCCCTTCTCTTTTTATCTTTCTATATAATTTAAGTACGCTTACCGCAACAACTATAATATGCGCCGTTTTTAAACGCAGTATGCACATTATATGACAATTAAAGCATTTTTTTCCAAATACAGGCTGAAGCCTTACATTCATATCCTTCACCGTCGAGTGATGATGAATAAACCCCAGCACTCCGTAAACAAATCCGTTTAACAGTCCCGTAAATATACCGGTCTGCATAGCGTCTTCAAATCCAAAATCCGCATTTATCTCCACCCTATCAAACACCATAGCGCGTTCGGCAAGGGTTTGCAGAATGTTTGCGGCATCCGATTTAATTGTTTCAAAAATTTTTATATATTTTTCAAGCTCCGCTTTTTTATTTTCAAAGGAAAACGGTTCTTTTGACAGCTCGTCCGCTTTTGGAGATTTTTTAGCCTTATGCCTGTTATCGTTTTTCCCTTTTTGAGGGCATAGCTGTATTTTAAAGAACAGATATTTAATATTTACTGCCGTTTCATTTTTTACAGCGTCCCTATCATAGACAATTATCAGTCTTACAGGAATAATAAGAAGTAGTATAAGCAGTACCAATACCGCCGCCGCTATTACAATAACTGCCTTCATAATTGCTCCTTCCTATTCCTTTGATGTTTCCTCCATAATTTCCTGTCCTTCAATTTCGCTGTCCTCGTCCAGTTTGAGTGCCAGCTGCTCATATTCCGGGCTAAGCTTTGAGAAATCAAGCTCGGGAAGATCCTTCGGAGTGGAAAGTCCGAAACAACGCAGAAAATTTTGCGTCGTTTTATAAAGCACCGGTCTGCCGGGAGCGTCAAGCCTTCCCGACTCTTCAATAAGTCCGCGCTCGACCAGCCTGTTGACAGCACTGTCCGAATTAACGCCGCGTATATATTCAATCTGCGCTCTGGTAATGGGCTGACGGTATGCAATAATTGCCAGTGCTTCCATTGCCGCATTTGACAGCGCCTGTCTTCTCTGCTCACCTAAAATAGCCTGTATGTAATTATAGTATTCCGGACGGGAACAAATCTGAAAACCTTCGTCTATATCAATAATCATGAAGCCTCGCTCCTGAGTATCATAGTCATACCGAAGAAGCCGGACAGCCTCTTCAACTGCTTCCATGCTTATCTCCAAAACCGCCGCCAGCTTTGCGGTCTTAACCGGTTCGCCGGCAGCAAACAATATTCCCTCTATTGCATAAGGAATTTTATCTTTATTCATTATTTACCTCAACATTCCTTTAGTATAAAATCCTCCGCCGTTTCATCGTAATCGGCGGTTATCTTATTTTCCCGTATCATAACCAAAATTGCCAAAAAAGTGGCGACAAGCTCCGGCTTTGATTTTTCCCCGTCAAAAGCATGTTTAAATAAAATGCGCTTGTTTTTCTTCAAAATTCCACAAAGTCGCTCCTGCATTGCCGATACCGACACCTTTTCTCTTCCCACTATACCGGAAAAGGCTCTTTTTTCCGGCTTGGCGGTACGTATTTTTCGCTGAAGAATAGAATTAAACGCGTCAGTCAGCTCATCAATTGTGTGACGGCGGTCATAGGCAGGAATGGGAAAATCAATCTTTTCCTCCTCCTTAAAAAACATATACCGCGACGAAAATTCCGACCGCCTAAGCTCATTTGACGCTTCTTTATATCTCTGATATTCTGCCAGACGCGCCGCAAGATCCTCTCTCGGGTCTTCCTCTTCCTCTTCTTCATTTTTCGGCAAAAGCATTTTTGATTTAATATACAAAAGCTGTGCCGCCATAACCAAAAATTCGCTGGTATTATCAAGCTCTGTCTCTTCAATACCGTCTATTGCTTCAAGATACTGGGCAGTTATTTCCACTATGGGAATATCATAAATGCTCACTTTATTTTTAGCGATAAGATGCAGAAGCAAATCAAGAGGACCTTCAAAGGTGTCCAGTTTATATAACATTGTTTCCATAATTTACCTGCCTTATACAAAAAGCATTATTACGGTACGGACAATGTTGATTATAAAATTATAGACAAGTCTCACGCCGCTTCCAATGATAATATCAAATGCGCCCAAAAGGGACAGCGCCATAATCAGATATATAAAGTAACGCTCATACTGCATCATTTTATAGTATGTTCCGTTAGGAATAAAGAGTCCAAGCACTCTCGAACCGTCAAGAGGCGGAATCGGAATAAGGTTAAACACCATAAAGCACAAATTTCTGAAAGCAAAAATATATGTTACCATATTGATATAATACATAACTGTATCTGGCCATCCGAATTTCGCTCCAAAAGCATACAATACCGTTCCGATAACAATTCCAAAAAAAGCCATAATGAAATTAGCGATAGGTCCCGCAATGGCTGTAAGCGCCATTCCTCTTTTTCTGTCCTTATAGTACATTGGATTTACACCTACCGGCTTTGCCCATCCAAATCCCGTCAAAATCATTAAAATTGTTCCCACCGGGTCAAGATGCGCAAGGGGATTAAGAGTAAGCCGTCCCTCATATTTTGGGGTAGGATCACCCTGCGCCGTCGAAACCAAGCCATGAGCAAGCTCATGCCCGGTTAGCGCTATCAGCGTTATAGGAACATTTATCAAAATATTTGTTAAACTAAGCATAATTCACCTACATTACTTTTTACAATTATTATACCTCAAAATTACTTTAAAGTAAATAGTTTTAAAAAAAAACATTTCACATCTTGCAAATTAAGTCAAAACATGATATTATATACATATAAAATTTATGGAGGATTTTTATGGAAAACGTATATGATAAACGGTCTGCATTCACAACTCTTATGGCTGTGTCGTTTTTATTTGGATTAGTGTTTTTTATTACAAATCACTTTGACTTCTGTATCAAGGCATTGGAAACTAATAATTTGAATATTTCAAATGTGGCGTACATCTTAATTCAGATTATAACAACAATGATTATTCCAATTGTCTTTCTGGCGCATATACGTATTGAATTCGGACGGATTAGAATTGCCAAGGCGCTTTTTATTATATTGGGTATCCTTCACATCGCAACGCTGGGATGGACAATATCTTTCCTCACGTCAAACCCCTCTATTGATTTACTTTCAAATGCAAAAACAGCGGCATTTCAGTCGGATGTTTCAAATGCCTTTGTGTATAACTATGTAGTATGGGATACGTATAACTGGGCAGGCTCAATATTTGCCCTGATATACGGCGCATTATGCATAATTACCGGTATAATTCTTGATGATAACAGAGTTAAGGTGCGCATTGCGGTTATTGTTATGTTCTTGTCGCGGATTATTTTCCCGCTTATACACAATATTTTCTTTCAGCGACGCATTTTATCAATGTTTTGGATTACGAACAACTATGCCGTCCTGATTTCTCTCGCAGCTTTTACGGCGGCAATTATTATTGCCTCGATGAGCGATTTTTCGTGGGTTGAATGTGTCTGGGACACCGTACCCGATGATCCCGACGCCGAAGACGATGACACAATGTAACATACGGAGGAAAAATAATGTACTACTTACAACTGGTAAAACGACTTGCGTCGGACATATTTTTATTGTTTGCGATTATTATGAGTATTTTATTGATATATTTCCAGATGATACCCTTTGTCGAAGCAGCCATTACCCTTAAGATGCTGAATGCACAGACAATTTCTTACACGGTTTTTACGTTAATGCTTTTGATTCTTCCTCTTGTAATGATTGCAGGTTTCCGGCGTCTATCAAAACGAAAAGTTTTAAGTGTCGTATTCTATTCGTTTGCAGCAATTATATTTATCGGTACCGTTTCAGATATGATTTCTTTCCATGGGCTTATGGATTATCAGTTCTCAGAAGGAGATGCCGTATTTGTAAATATGATGTGGAATATGCCTAACATATTCGGAGCTTTTTTCAGCCTGATTATTGTGGTTTTATACATATTTTTAGGAAATAAAATCAAGCATGTGCGGCGAATTTCATACAATCTGTTTCTGTCAATAACAGTTTTGTCTGTTTCCGTTCCGTTCATATATTCATATATAATGACCGGCAGTCTTCCGCGGCAAACATGGCTTGACAAGGCAGGTTATATTATTCCTGAATATTTATTTTTGCTTGTAACCTTCTCAATCTTGGCTTCATCACGGGAGATTTGGGTTAAGCATATATGGTAAAGGAAAAATGCTTTAAAAAAATGATGGGCGGACCGCTAATATAATTTAGCAAGTCCGCCCTCACTTGTTTCTCTGTAATTTCTGGACATATCACGACCGGTTTCATACATGGTTCTTACAACCAAGTCGAAGGATATTTTTCTGCTTCCCGAAAGAAAGCTTGCCAATGACACAGCATTTATTGCGCGCATGGCAGCTACAGCGTTCCTCTCTATGCATGGAATCTGCACAAGCGAATGTATTGGGTCGCAGGTCAGTCCCAAATGATGTTCCATCGCAATCTCAGCCGCATATTCAATCTGTTCCAGCGTAAGTCCGAACAGCTCCGCAAGTCCTGCCGCCGCCATGGAGCATGCGCTGCCTATTTCCGCCTGGCAACCGCATTCGGCGCCGCTTATTGACGCATTCGCTTTTATAATATTGCCTATTAATCCTGCGGTGGCAAGCGCATTTATTATCATTTCGTCAGAATATCCCCGTCGTTCCTGCTGATAATACATAACCGCAGGCAAAACGCCCGACGCTCCGCAGGTAGGAGCGGTAACCACAATTTCACTTGACGCATTCTGCTCGCTTACTGCGTATGCATATGCGCAGACAAGCCTGTTTTCCTTTGTTTCAGAGCTTTCATCTATATGATGCTGACTATACAAATAACCGGCTTTCTTCTGAACCTCAAGCCCTCCCGGAAGTGTTCCTGACGCCTGAAGACCGCCGCTTATGCTTTCCTTCATGACCTCCCATATTTCACGAAGATATTCCCGGATACCTTTTCCCTCAATTTCTTCAACGTACTGCCATAAACGTATTTTTTCTTTTCTGCACAGAGAGGCAATTTCAGAAAAGCTGTCGAGCTCATATATAACCTCTGCATCCTTGCGGCGGCGTCCCTCAACCACAATTTTCCCTCCGCCCACGCTTAACACCCGCCGGTAATCAATTTGCGTTCCGTCCCGGTATGCATATAAATCCATCGTATTCGGGTGAGGAATATCCTTTGTTTCGTTGTCGAAGACAATTTCATGATGCCGGTCTTCAAAAACCTTGTTCACTACATATTCGGTCATATGTCCCTTGCCCATTTTGGCAAGAGATCCGAACAGCACCACCTTAAAGCTGTCGGCATTCATATTTTCCTCACGAAACATCTGACAGGCCTTTTCCGGTGCCATGGAATGAGAGCTTGACGGGCCTCTTCCAATACGGTAAAGCTCGCGGACAGACTCCATGCCGTGTTCCGGTTTCCACTCGCCGTCAATGCTTTTATTTTCCGTCATAAGCATATCCATTGAAATTTTAAAAATCTCCGCAAGCTTATAGCATGTTTCGGTGCTGGGATAGGACAAAGAATTTTCCCATTTTGAAACCGCCCTGTTGCTCACCCCGACCTTCTCGCCCAGCTCCTTCTGGGAGATATGCAGGCGTTTTCTGTTTTCATGTATTTTCTTTGCAATTGCATTTTCAGACAAATTTATCACTCCATGTACATGTATATATTAATTATATTTGGCTGATGTGGAATTGTCAAGTCT
>JAQXUJ010000073.1 GCA_029219925.1 Clostridiales bacterium
TATAATTAACAATACTGAATATAAGGGAAGGCTAAAGAAGCAGGCAGACAAAAATTATTATGAAAGCGATGTGTATAAAAGATACAAAATAAAAGAGCAGCAGTATAATGAAAACGAAATGCTGAAATCGCCAGAAAAAAGATGGAGAACAAAAGGACCTACACCACCTAAAAAGCATATTGTCGCTGCAGATATTTATGATTGTGAATTTGATGGAATAATTAATAATATTTGTTTTGAAAATAAAAAAGTATATAAATTTGAACTTTACCTGCAGTTGTTATTAAATTTTATGTGTTACGGCAATTTTACTGCGGGAGATTCTCACTTGTTTATAGATGAGGGGCAGAATATATCAGTGAATGAATACCTATTACTTAATAATATTAATCCAAATGTTGTATTCAATATCTTTGGAGACGTTAATCAACTTATATTAAAAGGAAGGGGTATAAATAGTTGGGATAAACAGTTATCGGTATTAGGAAATATTAACATTTATTTTTTAAAAGAGAATTACAGAAATACTATTGAAATTAATGAATATTGTAATGAACTGTTTAGTTTTGACAATGCTTCATTAGGTCTTGATGGGGTTGCTGTTAGCAACGTTAAGCTGTCTGAGTTAACACATATAATAAAACAAATGGATCCCTCTTCGCAAAGAATAGCAATTATATCAACTCGTGAAAATAACTTTGTTTTAAAAAATCTACTTAACGATATAAGTTATTTAAGCCACTCAAAAATTGAGGATGGATTTATTTCTGTGTTGACTGTCGCTGAAACAAAAGGGTTAGAATTTGATATTGTCTATGTATTACCAGATGGAATGTCAGACAATGAAAAATATTTATCTTATACACGTGCCTTATCACAATTAGTTTTATTATCTAATGAGTAATGGTTTCTTTATTGGTGTGTCATCTTTTGTTTATTATGTAATAATCTATAGTGATAAATAACTGCATTTGAATCGATTACGAATTATATGATATATTGTGCGTAAAATTAACGAGTTGGAGGAGAACGGAATGAAAATAAGTTATAAAAAATTATGGGTGCGTCTTGCCCATAAGGAAATTCCAAAAGCACAGTTAAGAAAAGACGGAGATATAAACAAGATGGTCGGCGCAATGGAATAAATCAAATTTAAGGGCGAATGTAACGGCAATTAAAGCCTCTGCAGGTAGGGTACTTACCCCACCTGCTCTTTTTTTGTGCCCTCAAAAAAGAAAATAAAAGTTTTTCAAAAAATTTTGCTGAAAAAGAGTTCGCTTTATATATAATTGATACAAAAATAAGTTTTATCTTATAATTCTGCGCATAAGAAATCAATTTGATTGAATCCGTATTAATAATTAGCCGATAAATCGTTTTTATGGCTGTTTTGAATATATATCATACCCATGAAGGAGGAAAATAATATGTTTCAAAATAAAAGATACATAACAAAAGGCGTCTGTGAAAACATAAATCCTCTGCTGCAAATTTTTATGTGGCAGTGCATTGACAGTATGCCGAATCCGAAGGACTATCTACAGGTTTTTAATTTATCAAAGGAGGCAGGAAAACAAAAAATCATACATATGCAGGAAGAGCCTGCTTACAAACATGAGTACCTGATTAACTCGGGTACTTCTTTTTTTGTCGGAAAAATTTATGTTATTGACGACGAATTTCATTCTACCATGCTCTTGGCGAGCGAATATTAAATTGGAAAGGAAGTAATTTATTTATGAAAGAAGAATTAGTATGCTCCGTATGCGGAGAAGATTTGGGAGGAAATTCTGTACACGAATTGGACGGGCAGTTATTCTGTGACAGATGCTTTGATGAGCAGACTGTTGAGTGTGATTGCTGTCATGAAAGAATCCTGAGAGATGATGCAGAGGGTAATGAAGACATAATATTATGCTCTCATTGTTATGACTACAGCTACACGAACTGTGAGAACTGCGGGTGCCTGATAAGACGGGATGACGCCAACTATTATGATGATTACCCATATTGTGATGAATGTTACACGAAGCTCGAAGACGCTCCGATACATTCATACAACTACAAACCCGAACCGATTTTCTATGGTTCGGGTCCTTTATTTTACGGCGTAGAGCTTGAAATAGACTGCGGAGGTGAAGATGATGATAATGCGGAGGAAATTCTGAAAATTGCCAACAGGGGTGATTTTGTTTTGTATGCAAAGCATGACGGCTCCATTGACGAAGGCTTTGAGTTGGTATCGGAACCTGCGGCGCTGGATTATCACATGAAGAATGTAAACTGGAAAGCGGTAATGGATACAGCAATATCCATGGGTTACCGTTCGCACAATACTCAAACCTGCGGTCTGCATATTCACGTGAACCGTTCCGCATTCGGAGAAACGGCAGAGGAACAGGAGTCGGTTATTGCACGAATAGTATATTTTGTCGAGCATCACTGGAACGAGCTTGTAAGATTTTCAAGGAGAACCAAAGGAAACCTAAACCGATGGGCGGCGAGATATGCTACCATCTCGGACAGTACCCAAAAGACCTATAAAGACGCCAAAGATAAAAATATGGGCAGGTACGTTGCGGTAAATCTGCAGAACTATGACACGGTAGAGTTTAGAATGTTCCGCGGCACGCTAAAATACGAAACATTTATTTCAGCGCTGCAGCTGGTGGACGAAATATGCAGACTGGCTCTTTCTCATAACGATTCCGAAGTTGAGGACATGAGCTGGTCTGATTTTGTGATGAAAATAAACGGGAAATCGGAATTAATTGATTATCTTAAATCAAAACGGCTGTATGTAAATGAGCCTGTTGAGGAAGGAGCTGATGAATAATGTGCGGTTTATTCGGATTTTTAAATTACGGCAAAAACTCAGTCAAAAATCTGTCGGTTATAACGAATGCGCTTGCCGAGGAAGCTGCGGTAAGGGGTACTGATGCAACAGGTATTGCCTTTGTTAATAAAAACGAAATATGCATTTTAAAAGACGCAAAATCAGCGTATCAGATTAACTTTAAACACAGAGATAACATAAAGGCTTTAATAGGTCATACGCGTCACTCAACACAAGGGGACAAAAAGAAAAATTACAATAACCACCCATTTGCCGGGAAGTGTAAAAATTTATCATTTGCACTTGCTCATAACGGTGTACTTATTAATGACGCGGAGTTAAAGAAAACATATAATCTTCCGAATACAAATATAGAAACAGACAGCTATGCAGCTGTGCAGCTGCTGGAAAAAGAAAATATACTAAATGCCGATAGTATACAGCGTATGGCAGAAAGAACAGAAGGAAGCTTCAGTTTTTCCATATTGGACTCAGACGATAATATATGGCTGGTAAAGGGGGACAGTCCGCTCTGTATACTGCATTTTAAAAATATCGGGATTTATGTATATGCCAGCACAGAGGAAATACTTTGGAAGGCATTGATTGAAACCGGATTATTCAGCGAAATAAAAGCCGGTAATTATGAGGAAATCGCTATACGGGAAGGAGATATATTAAAAATCCAAAACAACGGCATGCTTAAGAGATATACCTTTAACTACACCGATTATATATCTTTAAAAAAATGCAGCTGGTGGGACTGCGGAATATATGACAACATCAGTTATATAGATGATTTAAAAACAGTTGCCGCAATGCAGGGATATTCAGCAGAAGACATAGATTGCCTGATAGACGGCGGATTCACACCGGAGGAGATTGAGGAATACATATACTGCATGGACGAGGTGTAACAGATAATATGAAATACATAAAACTGCTGTTAATGGCGGTACTGGAAATCATAGTTGACCTGTATAACAACAGTAAAGGCGACGGCGGATAAATGTGATATAATTAATAAGTATCGCATAATCGGCTGAGGGGGTGAAAGGGGTGAAGATAGGTTACGCGCGCGTGTCCTCGGCTGCGCAGAAAGAGGACAGGCAGATTGATGAACTTCTAAAATACGGTGTGCCGGAGCGGAATATCTATGTTGATAAACAAAGCGGCAAAGAAAATGCTGGACGGTATCGATAACAGTAAAAGCTATATTGAACATGATTGGCAGGAAGCTCTATACAAATCAATCGATTTCTGTATGTGTATTAAGCTCAACGAGGAGCGTATTGAAAAATTAATGTATACGCTTATGGAAGAAAATGGAGTCACAAGAACATATAAAGAGATGGATAAAGACAGTCTGTATGTTTATCCTTCTGAACCATACGGTATTTGCGGAGAACTTACCGTGAGCAACTATGACGAATCATCCGGAACGGGAACGTTTATCATTAATGCACCTGGCAAGGGTGCGGTTACTTACGGAGGTATGAATGCAAAAGATTATATTGAACAGACCCGAAACGGCGGTGTTTACGCTGCATTTGTATTTACCGGTGGCGGTGCATACAAGAGTCGTTATTACACATATGAAAACAGTATTACAAATCCTAACGGTGATTACAGAGATTTTTAATAATATCTTTTGTTTAACATTAAAATAATTAAATATGTTAAACAAGGATGTGATGTTATGCAGATTGATAGCTTAAAATATTTAACGGTATTAATTGAAACAGAAACCCCTGAAGGAACAATAGCCGGAACAGGCTTTTTCTACGGCTTCTCTATTGACGGGAAATATGTTCCGGCTATTGTTACCGCAAACCATGTTGTTTCAAAAGGAAAAGTTACACTGAATCTTAGATATAAGGTTGGAGAACATATCGCACAGATACGTTTTCCGTGCAATGCAAAGTGGTTCTGCTCGAAAAGCGATGATCTTGCCTTCTGTCTTGTTTTTGACATTGAGCAAGAGTTTTTGAAAATCGTAGGCTATCCGATTTTCTATCGTGTCATAACAGAGGACGGTACAATTACCAAGAACGAGCTTGAGAATATAAAGATATTAAGCGAGGTTATTATGGTAGGCTACCCTTCCGGAACAGGCAGTACTGTTTTTAGCTACCCTATTTTCCAAAAGGGTTGGATTGCATCTCCTCCGGAATATTCTTACGACAAAAAGTATGTTGATATTACAACAATACCGGGGAGCTCCGGAAGTCCGCTTATTCTTGCTGAAAATAAGGTAAAGCTGTTAGGTATTATGAGCCAAGCTGTTGTTGAAAATCCGTTTTCCTGTGCAGATCTCGGCGTATATACTGACGCTTATCATTTGTTTGAAATAAAAGAAATGTTAAAAGAAAGATAATTGACCGCTATGGAATTGCCCATAGCGGTATTTTTTTGTTTGGAGGAATTTTTATGTGGCCATTTAAAAAGAATTTAATAAAAGAATCATCAGGAACTGCCGTAATCGGTTTTGGCGCAGCAGGTATAGGATGTATAGATTATATGCAGCGATTGGGCATTAATGACATCAAATATATTAAAGTTGAGAGCGAGAAAACGGCATTTATAAAAGATACGAAAGCATTTGCTCAAACGCTGACGTCAAAAATAATCGAAACGGAAAAGTGTTTTGTTGTACTTCAGCTTGGCAAAAATTTAGATTATTCATTTTTGAAAAAACTAAGAGGTTCAGTGATTTATGCTGTTATGCCATCAGAACTTGAGTGCAGCATACACAGGAAAACTGCCGCAAAAACCTTGATCCGTTTGCGTAAAATGGGCAGAGTGAAAGAAATCTCATTAAATAACGTTGTATCTGATAAATTAAAAATGTATCCGCTTAGGAGTTTGCAGGAAATTTATATATCCGCTCCTATATGTGCCGATATATTAGAGGAAATGGAGTGAGGGATTATGATATTCGCATACGCAAGAGTTTCAACATCAGACCAGTGCCTCGACAGACAACTGGATGCACTGACAAAATACGGAGTTGATAAAATTTATCAAGAGAAAATATCCGGCACAAAGAAAAACCGCCCTGAACTGGACAAGATGTTAAGTGTTTTAAAATCTGGAGATACTGTAGTTGTAGAGAGCCTTTCCAGGCTTGGAAGAAGTGTAAAAAACTTATCAGAACTTATGGAGCGATTCAATGCAGACGACATTCGTTTGGTATCACTTAAAGAAACAATAGATACAAAGTCCTCAACAGGGAAATTATTGTTTACGATTCTATCATCATTGGCGCAATTTGAGCGAGATGTTCTTGCAGAGCGCACGCGTGAAGGCTTAAATGCCGCCAGAGCACGCGGTCACCTCGGCGGCAGACCGAAAACCAACCGCAGTAAAATTGATAAAGCGATAGCGTTATATAATACTAAGCAATATAGCATATCTGAAATAACAGAACTTACGGGCATATCTAAATCCACATTATACCGTGCCATAAACGGATAAGTTTTGGACTCTTGTTTTTGAAATGGGTAATGGGAATCAATTCCGTCCCATTACCCGTTTTATGCTTTTATTTTGGGAATTTATAAAATAGTTCCAAAAACGATGGTTTTGGGGGAAAGATTTATATTTGCAGAACTCTTTTGCCAACATTTATTTGTGATTGACAATTTGTGTGACACGTCTTATAATATATATAAGAGTATATATAAGAGGTGCACAATAATGTACGTAAAGACAATCCAAGAATTAAAACGCGAATATGATAAGTATATTGATTTTGAAGAATACGAAAATAATCCGGAGCAATATTATAGAATCAGCAACGACACATCCCTCAAGGATATGATTAAATCTAAACTTAACGCTGTTTTGAATGAAGAGCATTTTTCTGTTCAAATGCCATACGTTATTGAATATTTGAAAGTAAGTCAGAGCAGATTGCTTGAATACTTGACAGAAACTATTGAGATTAACGCAATTGAGCAGATACTTTTTATTTATCAGCAGATTGATGACGAAAATAAAATAAATAAATCCATATTTTTCGATGGCGACTCAAAAAAAAGTGCTAAAACAACCACGATTGATAGAATTGACAAAAGACTCGATTATAAACGTGGTCGGATTTCACGCGAAAAATGTATAAGTCTAGACGGCGAAGAGTTTTATATGCCCAAAATTATTCAAGCGTTCAGAGATGTTCTCCTCTGTCAGAAACTTGATACAGAAATTAACATGATATCATTGTTTTATTCCCCGTTGCTGAATATATTTATAAATCCGGAAAAGAACAATGAACGCTACAGCGATTTTGAGTTGCTTTTAAGCCATCGCTTATGGGACTTTAATCTAAAGCAGTTAAAAAAGCTGAAAGACATATATTGTATTATTATGGGGGAAAAAGATTTAATCAAACGCTTTTGTTGTATTATGTTTTTGGAAAAGCTATATGGAGTACTTAATTTCTGTGCCCTGCTTGATAAAAATTCGGGCATAATAACCGAACAGCATATCATAATCGCTTCGGCTGCAATCTCATTGGGATTTACTCCCTTGCATGATAAGCTGTATGAGCTTTTGAATGAAATAACTAAGAAAAGCAAACACATTTTTGACGGAATTCTCAATGAGTTCATTTTTCCAATCTGCACGATATGTTTAGAATATATTATAGTCTCGCTATTCCTGTACACCGATGATTTGATGCAATTTAGAGACTACATTTATAATTTGTGCAGTGAATCCAAGCCGACAATTGAAAAGTATTTAGAGTTTATATGTAGCACAGAATATGCAGTTACTACCCATTTTGAAAAGGGGGGATGCGTTTTATGTTATAAAAATCTTCTATATGGTCATGAAACGAAAATCAGCGACATCATTTGTTTTTTTGATGATCCAGATGATCCAGATGATCCGGAACCAGTACTCACCAAAACAAATGTAAAGCTCGGCAAAGAAATTTATTTGTATATGTCCTACATTTCTCATGATGCAAACGTATATTATGATCACGATTGCAGTGACAATAACGAAGACTATACGCAGATCATGGAAAGAAAACGGCAAAGATTACGTGGGGAATGTGAATTTGATACATCAAAGACGGTAATTGACAGGGATTATTTATCACTGACTTTTAAATAAAATAACTTAATATTGTTTTGAAAAT
>JAQXUJ010000074.1 GCA_029219925.1 Clostridiales bacterium
TCCACGGAAAAACCAGACTCATCGGTCTGCAACCTCCCGCTTCATCGTTTGTCAAGTGTCACAACACTACTATTATATAACAAATCGCGTACTTTTTCAATAGATTTTATTAAATTTGTCTCAAAAAATATTTGACGAAGTTTTGCCTATTTTTTATTAAAGTTTTGTGCAAAATACACACATGCTTATTTTATAATCGCCGTTAAGCAAACGAGTTCGTCTGCGCCGGTTGTTCGCACAAAATCTGCTGCAATAGGTTTTTTTCCGCAGGACGACAACACTCCCAAAATAAGCACCGCTGAGATAAATATTACCGATTTTTTCATAAACCGATACACCTCCCGTACTATCATGTGCAGAAAACATGTGATTTATGTCCCGGATGTATCAACCTTTTGCAAACAGCGTATCCACTGTTTGTCTGATTTCATCCTGAATATTCTCTATTGAGCGAATTTTCCCGTCCTTCACGCAGAAAATATGCCGCCACATGAATTTTTCAGCAACATATTTCGCATTTTCATAGCTTTTTTCAAGATAGCCGGAATCTCGTTCATGAATATCCAGCTCTGAACTTCCGGAAAACTTGTTGCATCGGTTTTTTATAAGTGTTCTGCCATATTCCGGCGGCATATCCAAAAAAAGCGTCATGTCCGGCTCAGGCAGCTTGTAAATATTAAATTCAAAATCATACAGCCATCCGAGGAATTTATCTTTTTCGGCTATATCGCATATCTTCCCTGCCTGATGTATCATATTTGAAGAAACATATCTGTCGGCAATAATTACCGTATCCCGGTCCTCGTAATCCCTATGCCAATCAGCACGGTATGTGACAAACCGGTCTGCGGCAAAGAGAGTGGACGCGCAGTATGCGT
Organism: Clostridiales bacterium; assembly: GCA_029219925.1. Taxonomy (GTDB): domain Bacteria; phylum Bacillota; class Clostridia; order UBA1381; family UBA1381; genus UBA1738. Next base: position 879 of record JAQXUJ010000074.1, read on the forward strand.
CTACATCGCCGGCGTCATTTCCCAGCTTTCCGGACAGATACATTTTCACCGGCTCAGAGCTTGGGCTGTCATACATAGGAAAAGAAAGATATCTGACCTTCAATCCTTTTTCTGACAGATAATCTGCCAAAAGCTCGGTATGTGTCTGCTTTCCGCTGGCGTCTACTCCGTCAATTGCAATAAGCTTTCCCATTATTTTTGTTCCTTCCTATATCTTTTTCCCTTAAACAGTACAGTAAATCCGAATTTAGGCAGCGCCAGCATACGCTTGAAACGCCATGGCTCCTTTATAAGCCTGTAGAGCCATTCCAATCCCCATTTACACCAAAATTCCGGCGCGCGCTCTGCTGTTCCGGCAAATACGTCAAGACTTCCGCCAATACCCATCATTACATGACAACACAGCCTGTCCCTGTTTGCGCATATCCATTTTTCCTGCGCAGGTGCTCCAAGACATACGAACAGCAAATCCGCTCCGCTTGCGTTAATATTTTCAACGATGCCGTCAACCTCATCCGGCTTGAAATAGCCGTTGTGCGTGCCCACAACATTCAGAAAGGGATATTTGCTTGTTAGATTTTCTTTAGCCTTTTCCGCCACGCCCGGCTTTCCTCCGAACAGATACAATCTGTGTCCCGTTTCCGCAATTCTGTCAATAACTCCGCATGCAACGTCAAAGCCGGCTACACGTTCAGGAACAGGATTCTTTAATATCCGCGATGCATATACCACTCCGATTCCGTCGGCAGTTAGAAGGTCTGCCGAGTTAAGAAGCGCACAAAATTCAGTATCGTGATACGCCATCAGGATTATCTCGGAATTAGGAGTAAAAACCGCATGATTCCCCGGCTCATTCAGCATGGACATAACCTTGTCCACTGCTCCGTCATGGGTAGTTTTATCAATATTAACACCCAAAATATTAACTTTATCCATAGTAAAATCTCCTTTCCGTCCAAAACGGACGGTGCAAATCTCTGTTATTAATGAAGATGCTTTATAAGCCTACGCCTTGCTCATTCCAAACATCAAAACATTGACATCTGTGTGTCGTCCTTACGCAGGAAGGAGCCGGCGGCAGGAATATTTTTCGTACGATAATGCTTTGTATCCTCCAGTCCGCTCTCGGCAGACGGAATTGCCCTAATCATCGACGCGCCCTTCTTGGTAAG
>JAQXUJ010000075.1 GCA_029219925.1 Clostridiales bacterium
AAACTACATCCTCCAAACTGTTTCTATATTATAATTATAACACATGTTTTTCCAAATATCAACATTAAATGTTTGACTTTTTGCTCTTTTTTCTATATAATAGTAAATGTGTGTATTAAGCAATCAAACGGAGGATTTACAAAATGATACAAGGCAATTTTGCAGTGGCACAGTCCGGAGGACCGACATCTGCCATCAACGCCACATTATGCGGAGTTATTGAGGGTGCGTTTTCGCAGGGACGCAGAATTTACGGTGCTGTAAACGGAATTCTCGGAGTTATAAACGACAGCTTTACCGATTTGAATATTACCTTCTCTAATATGGATAATATCCAGCTTTTAAAAACAACCCCGTCTGCTTATCTCGGTTCATGCCGGTATAAGCTTCCGGCATCTGAAGACAATTACGAGCTTTACGAAAAAATATTTTCCAATTTTAAAAAACATGACGTTACCATGTTTATCTACATCGGCGGCAATGACTCTATGGATACCGTCCGCAAGCTTTCCGCCTACTCAAAGAAATACAACAAAGGTGTTTACATTGTGGGAGTACCCAAAACCATTGACAATGACCTGATGAACACTGACCATACTCCGGGATTTGGCTCCGCCGCAAAATTTGTTGCCACGGCGGTAAGTGAAATCGCCCGGGACTGCGCAGTTTACGCCGACCCTTCCATTACCGTAATAGAAATAATGGGCAGAAACGCTGGTTGGCTTACGGCGGCGTCGGCGCTGGCACGCAGCAATACCTCTGACGCACCACATCTTATATATCTCCCCGAAAAACAATTGAGTGTTGAAAAACTTATCAATGATGTTGAATCATGCAAGGCACGCAATATGGTAATTGCCGTTTCCGAAGGCATCAAAAATGAGAATGGTGAATATTTCAGCAATCTTGCGTGTAATATAAGTCATGACGAATTCGGACATGCTCAGCTTTCCGGCTCGGCACGGGTTGTTGAAAATATTCTAAAGGAAAAGTTCGGTATAAAAACCCGCTCTGTTGAGCTCAACGTATTACAGCGGTGCAGCTCGCACTTTGCCTCTCGGACAGACCTTGACGAATCGGTCAAGATAGGCAAAGCCGGAGCTTCCGCCGCATCCGAAGGCATGTCCGGGATTGTCATGGGATTTAAGCGTACAGGCAATTACAGCATTGATATAATTACAAACAATGCCACAGATGTTGCAAATTTAGAAAAAAAGGTTCCTGATAGCTATATCAGCAGAACTTTCAACGATGTTACTGACGATTTCATTGAATACTGTCTGCCTCTTGTTCAAGGCGAACCTTCAATAATAACCGAAAAAGGTATTCCCAAGCACATTGCTTTATAATATTTAATGAATGAACAGTTTAATTTAAGAGGGCTAATATATGGATAAATTTGAAATAATAATTCCTTGTCTTTTCGGCATGGAAGCCTTTGTCACGCGTGAATTAAAAAGGCTCGGCTATGAAACAAGCCGTGTAGAGGACGGCAAGGTCACTTTTGTAGGTGACCTTGATGCTGTATGCCTTGCCAATATATGGCTTCGCTGTGGGGAGCGCGTGCTCATTAAGATTGGCGAATTTACCGCTGTCACTTTTGAAGAGCTTTTTGAAAAAACAAAGGCTTTGGACTGGTCCTTATGGCTTTCAAAAAATGCCGCATTTCCCGTCAAGGGATTTTGTCTGAAATCCACTCTTGCAAGCATGCGCGACTGTCAGGCAATCATAAAAAAAGCGATAGCGTCTTCCCTTTCCGAAAAATATGGAATCGAATGGTTTGAGGAAAACGGAGCGGTATATCAGATACAATTTTCTGTATTAAAAGACAGGGTAACCCTTATGATTGATACCTCCGGTGACGGGCTACATAAACGCGGGTACCGCCGCATAGCAAATGCAGCACCTCTCAAGGAAACCATAGCCGCCGCCATGGTTATGATGAGCTATTGGAAGTTTGAATATCCTCTATGTGACCCATTCTGCGGCAGCGGAACAATTCCTATTGAAGCGGCAATGTTTAAGCGTAATATCGCGCCGGGACTTAATCGGCATTTTGCTGCAGAAAATTTTGAGCAATTCACAAAAAATCAATGGCAGTCGGCAAGAGAAGCTGCAGAAGCACAAAAGCGAAATACTCCGCTTACTATTTTTGCCTCCGACATAGACCCTCAATCTGTAGAAACTGCCGCTGAAAATGCGCGTATTGCCGGCGTAGAGGACGTGGTTTCACCGGTCGTCGGTGACGCATGCGATTTTTCATCCGACATTGCCTTCGGAAGCATTATATGTAATCCTCCATACGGCGAACGTCTGAGTGACGCAAAGAGCTGTGAAGAACTGTACAGCAAAATTGGCAAGGTCTTCGCACGACTTCCCGATTGGTCATACTATATTCTGGCCTCCGATGAACAGTTCGAAAGACATTTTGGACGAAAAGCTGACAAACGTCGTAAAATATACAACGGTATGATTAAATGCAACATATACCAATATTTCGGAAAACGCCCGACGAAAAAGAACTAATTCAAAAAGGGGATAGGAAAAATTGTTTGGAATGGATAAAGTGAGCCAAAGCAAGGCTTTTGGATACCCGAAGGCGTACATAGGTACGCCGAGCGGCGAACTTTATTCATAGCAAAAAGACTTCACAATCAGAAAATTCAAGACAATCCCGAATTTTGTGTAACGGCTTTACGAAGCCTCCAATATGATATATAATGCCTACTGAATAATCACCACCTCCATTCTTCATGGAGCGTGGCATAACCGCCCAGCTTTTACACTGTTTTCAGCCCTACCCTTTCATGTCGGATTGCTCCGATTTTGTTATTATATCATATATTTTAAGATTATGCAAGTAAAAAGCACTCCGAAGAGTGCCTTTATTATTCGTATAATGCAAACCATATTCCGTTTTGACCATTGTAATCAAGGCCATACGCCAGTTTGGGATTGGCGTCATCTTTCTTAACCATTACAGTTATCCAACCTTCTGTATTCCCACCTTCATATAAATTTCCGGTAAGGATTGGTTCAATAGATGACCACATATTGTATGGACATTCCTCATTATTTGATGTAAAAGCTTTAAAATCACCTTGACTGGGTTCTATTGAAAAATCTGATTTCGTTTTTATAGCAGAAAAAGCTATTTTGGCATTGACATACTCATAACCTTCTTGAGGTTCTTCGTATGCCGCACTTTTTGCCTTTAAATCCTTAAAAGCTTTATCCCCTCTTATTATTTCCAAGACCCTTATACCTGCCGTATAATTGTATTCTTCTAAGTAATCACTTGTTCTTGTATATGTCTGAACCGTATTTAACGGAGCTGGATTATTCCTCGAATACTGGTTTTCCTCAGCAACCGGTGCTTGATTTCCAACCTCAGCCTGTTTCAATTCCTCGTTCCAGTTAACTGGGACGCCCAAAGCATTTCCCATTGCGCGAAGCGGCAAATAAGTACTTCCGTTGATAACCATTGCCGGTGGGTCTGATATAAATTCCTTACCGTTTACCAAAACCTTAAATGAAGCCGGATCTGCCGTGTATGAAGCTGCCAACACTATTGAGCTGGCAAGTATTGCCCCTGTTACCAAACCAGTAATAAATTTTTTCATGATATTTCCTCCTTTAAATTTTATAGGAATATTTTACCAATTTTTCGTTTAATTGTCAATACATCAAACAAAACATTCACCTAACAAATCTTTAAAATATTGTTCCTCTTCACTTGAAAAATCACCACATAGATTCACTTTTTGAGCGGTTTTCAATGTAAAATTCTTCTTGTAAATGTTAAAATGAAAATGTACAAAAGGGGGTGCGGATATTACTTGCACAACATTTTACGCAGAGCCGCAAAAAACTTCACAATCAGAAAATTCTCAGTAACCTCGTAATTTTCTTCATCTATTTATAAAACTTAGCCTATAGATGTACCATTATTTTGTCTTTTTGCGATCCAAACTATTTTTACATCCCCTTCTCTATTTGTTTAATACCACATGATTAAAAGTTGGGACAATTTTTCTAAGCTCCTCCACGACATCGTCGGAATTATTTTGGTCAGCAATGTTCTTTATTTTCTCAATGCTTTCTATAAAACTCTTTTCATCAATTTCTATCTGCTGACCTATAAATATTTTTTTATTGACCGTTTCCTTAAGTCCCTCCTCTGACATCAGAAGCTCTTCAAACAGTTTTTCTCCCGGTCTTAATCCGGTAAATTCAATTTTAATATCCTTATACGGTTCCTTTCCGTGCAGTCTTATGAGGTTTTCCGCCAACGTAACAATCTTCACAGGATCACCCATATCGAGTACAAATATTTCTCCGCCATGAGCCAGAGTTCCTGCCTGCAAAATCAGAGAAACAGCCTCCGGTATTGTCATAAAGTAACGTATAATGTCGGGATGCGTTACCGTAAGCGGACCGCCTGACGAAAGCTGCTTTTCAAAAAGAGGGATAACCGATCCGTTTGAACCCAACACATTACCAAAACGTACCGCAACAAATTCTGTAAATTTCGTAACCTGTGAAAAATACTGAACAATCATTTCACAGCAGCGTTTTGTGGCTCCCATAACATTTGTTGGGTTAACAGCTTTATCGGTAGATACAAGCACAAATTTCTTCACTTTAAACTCATTGGCAAGACTTGCCATATTATATGTACCCGCAATATTATTTTTTACTGCCTCTTCAGGACTTGTTTCCATAAGCGGTACATGCTTATGCGCAGCCGCATGATACACAAGCTCCGGTCTGAACACATTAAACAGCTCATGTATTTTATCATAATCCCGCACCGACGCAATACGAACGTCAAGGTCAAGATTTTTATGCTTTGCCAAAAGCTCCTGCTGAATATCATAAGCATTATTTTCGTAAATATCTACAATAACAAGCTTTTTCGGCTCATATTTTGCAATCTGACGACACAGCTCAGAACCGATTGAGCCGCCTCCGCCCGTAACCAAACAAACCTTTCCCTTTACAAGCTGCTGTACGGAAAAATCGTCAAATTTTACTACGTCACGTCCCAACAAGTCGTCAATATTTATATTTTTTGCCTGGTCAAGCAGTTCGCCGTTCGTTATAATATCCTGTAACTGCGGCACCACCTTGACCTCGCATACAGTTTCTGAACAAATGTTTAGAATTTTTTTCTTTTCCTCCGGCGTACAGGACGGTATTGCAAATAAAATGGTTTTTATTTTCAGCTTTTCCGCAAGCTTCGGAATATCGCTGACCGTACCTCCTACAGGAATACCGTGTATCTTTCTTCCAACCTTTGTCGGGTCGTCATCTATTATCACGATGGGCATATACCTATTGCTGCGTCCCATTTCCATAACAACCTTATTACATGCCTCACCGGCACCGACAATCATTGTTCGTTTTCCGTTTTTAACATCACTGTTCGTTATTTTCGCATACATATATGTATATGCTATTCTGAGTATAATAATTGCACATGTACACAAAAGTGCGCTTATCAATATAAATATATCCGAAAAATCCATATGCGCCGCAACCAAAATCACATAATATACTCCCAGACCCAGAACTGCGCCGCAGATACACTGCAGAAAATCTCCTGCTGACGCATATCTCCAGATATTGGCATATACTCCGCATAATCTGAGTCCCAGAATTATGCAGCAGGTCAAAAGCGTTGAATGTACAAGTACATCGTGAACATTAAGAGTAATCTTAAGTCCAAATTCCGCCTCCGTCATAAATAGCAAAAAGAAGTACACACACATGCAAGAAATCACACATGCTGTTATATCTGCTAATGCCAATAATATTGTTTTTTTGTGCCTCAAGAAAAAATTCATTGAAATTCCACAATCCTTTACTTATAGATTTTCTCTGATATAAGTTTTAGCTCTCTCTATAGCTTCACTTACCGTCATTTCAACAGTATCGGGATTTTTCCTAAGTTTGTATTCCACAATTCCATTGCCGCATTTTTTTCCTACGACAATCCTAACCGGTATTCCTATCAAGTCAGCGTCTTTGAATTTAACGCCGGCACGCTCTTCTCTGTCGTCCAAAAGCGCGTCAATACCGGCATTTTTAAGCTCGGTATATATTTTTTCCGCCAGCTGCATTTGTTCTTCTTCCTTGGCGTTTACAGGAATTACTATAACTTCAAACGGTGCAATGGACGGCGGAAGAATTATACCGTTCTCGTCATTGCCCTGTTCAATAGCAGCAGACATACACCTTGTTACACCGATACCGTAGCATCCCATTATGACGGTAGCCGGTTTTCCCGACTCATCGGTGCAGGTGAGGCCAAGGGCTTTTGAATATTTCGTTCCCAGCTTAAAAATATGACCCACTTCTATTCCCTGGGCGGTTTTTATGGGTTGTCCGCACTTCGGGCAAGCGTCGCCGTTGGTTATTACACGTATATCGGCAGTTACCGTCGGTTCAAAATCTCGGTGAATATTTACATTTTTATAATGGAAATCTGTTACATTCGCTCCGACAATGAAGTTCCGCATTTTTGCCACTTCCAAATCGGCATAAATCGGAATATCAAGACCTACGGGGCCTGCAAATCCTACCTGCGCATTTGTCAGCTCGCGAACAACGGACGGTGCGGCAAGCTCCAGATCATCGACACATCCCACAAGATTTTTCAGCTTGACTTCATTTATTTCCCGGTCACCTCTAACCATGGCCGCTATGTACTTGTCATCAGCCTTGTAAATAATGGTTTTTGCAAATACATAGGGTTCTGTTCCCATAAATTCCACAAGCTCTTCTATCGTATGAACTTCCGGTGTTTTTATCTTTTCAAGTGCAAGCTCGCCTTCCGGGAAGTCCTTTTCCGTCGGAATACATGCTGCTTTTTCATAATTCGCCGCATAGCCGCATGCGTCGCAATATGCAATGCTGTCCTCACCAACAGGCGATTTAACCATAAATTCCTGACTTCCGCTTCCGCCCATTGCTCCCGAATCCGCGTCAACGATTGTGAAATCAAGCCCAAGCCTTTCAAATATCCTACAATATGCATTATACATCTTTTTATAAGATTCGTCAAGTCCGGCTTCGGTAAGGTCGAAGCTGTAAGCGTCCTTCATGATAAACTCGCGGCTCCGCATGAGTCCGAAACGTGGTCTGCCTTCATCACGGTATTTTGTCTGAATCTGGTACAATGTCATGGGATATTCCTTATATGAGCGTACCTCGTCAATAACCGTCTGAGTAAAAGGCTCCTCGTGCGTCGGTCCCAGACAGTAATCCCTGCCGTATCTGTCCTTCATTTTAAACATGGAGGGGCCAAAAACCTCCCAGCGTCCGGAGGACTGATATGCCTCCGCCGGCAGCAGTGCCGGCATTAAAAGCTCTTGGGCTCCTGCCCTGTCCATCTCCTCACGGATAATTTTCTCCACCTTCTTTAAGGTTCTAAGTCCCAAGGGAAGATACGAATAAATTCCCGCCGCCATTCTTCTGATATACGCAGCGCGCAGCATCAGCTTATGACTTGTTATTTCCGCCTCGGCAGGTACCTCACGAAGAGTAGGTACCAGCAAATTTTTCATTCTCATTTTTTTGTTCCTTCCTGATTTTATTATACTATTTCAGCACCGCTTTGAATATCGTCAATGGTGGTAAGTGCTGTGAGCTTTCCGTCAAATTCCGCCGAAAGTATCATACCTTCCGATTCCATTCCCATCATCTTTCGTGGCTTGAAATTCGCAATAAATATTACATTTTTTCCGATTAAATCTGCCGGATCATAGTATTTCGCAATTCCGGACAAAATCTGACGTGTTTCGCTTCCAACCTCTAAAACAAATCGCAGCAGCTTGTCCGACTTCTTTACACGCTCACATTCAATAACCTTGCCTACTCTTAAGTCAAGCTTCTCAAAGTCATCAAACTCGCAGAAATCCTTAAAGGGAGCAAGCTCAATTTTATCCTCCTGCTCATTTTCCGACGCTATTTCCTCCAGCTTCTTTTCGGCGTCGATACGCACAAACAGCGGAACAGCCTCGCCCACCTTCGTACCCGGTTTAAGCTGCCCGAAGGTTCTGACGCTTTCAAGAGATAAGTCCTCCGAGCCAATCTGCTCGGCAATTTTAGTCGCCGTATCCGGCATAAAGGATTGCAGAAGCCCGGCAATAATCCTGATTGACTCGGCAAGATTATACAGAACCGTTTCAAGTCTTGGTCTGTTCTCCTCAGATTTTGCCAGCGCCCAAGGCATGGTTTCGTCAATATACTTATTGGCGCGGTCAACAATCTTCCATATCTCGTCAAGACTGTCGGCGATATGCCAGCTCTCCATCTTTTTTATTACTTTTTTAACCGCTGTTTCGCAAACCTGCTTCAAATCGGCATCAAACTCTCCCGACACGCTGTTATCGCCTATAACTCCATCAAAATATTTGTTAATCATCGCAACCGTACGGTTAACAAGATTTCCCAAAGTGTTTGCCAAATCGGAATTATATCTTGCAATAAAGGTTTCGTATGTTATATTTCCGTCCTGTGCATAAGGCATTTCATGCAGTGAATAATACCGAACGGCGTCCACACCAAAATGACGCACCAAATCCTCGGCATAAATAACATTTCCGCGGGATTTAGACATTTTTTCTTCTCCGAACAGCATCCACGGATGTCCGAAAACCTGCTTCGGCAGCGGCTCACCCAATGCCATAAGCATAATCGGCCAATATATTGTATGAAAACGAAGAATATCCTTGCCGATAACATGAAGGTCTGCCGGCCAGTATTTATTATACATCTCTCCCTTATTATCAGGGCTGTAGCCGAGCGCAGTTATATAGTTTGACAGTGCGTCAATCCACACATACACTACGTGCTTCGGGTCAAATTCAACGGGAATACCCCATGTAAAGCTTGTTCTCGAAACGCACAAATCCTGAAGTCCCGGTTTCAGGAAGTTATTAATCATTTCCTTTTTCCGGGATTCCGGACGAATAAAATCAGGATTTTCCTTGATATACTGCATCAGTCTGTCCTGATACTTGCTCATTTTAAAGAAATATGCTTCCTCCTTGGTTTTTTTAACCTCTCTGCCGCAGTCGGGACACTTTCCGTCCACCAGCTGTGTTTCTGTCCAGAAGGATTCGCAAGGGGTGCAATACCATCCCTCGTACTCCGATTTATAAATATCTCCCTGGTCGTAGAGCTTTTTGAAAATCTTCTTTACCGCCTCCACATGATATTCATCGGTTGTTCTTATAAAGTGGTCGTAGCTGATATTCAGCATATCCGCAATATCCTTAATCTGAGCGGCAATTTTGTCGACATATTCCTTCGGGGCAATACCTTCCTTTTCGGCAATCTCCTGAATTTTTTGTCCATGCTCGTCGGTACCCGTCAGAAAGAACACATCGTCGCCCAGGAATCTGCGAAAGCGCGCAATTGCATCGGTCAGAATTATTTCATAGGTATTGCCGATGTGCGGTTTCCGCGACGTGTATGCAATCGCCGTCGTAACGTAAAATTTTTCGTTCATTATTATTCTCCTTCGTTTTCAATTAATTTCTTGATATTTTCAAACTCTCTCTTTATTTTTAAGGAAGTGTTTTTCACAAATTTAATAGGCTCGTCAAAAATACCCACCTTATAAAAGCTTATAGTCATCATTAGCACAAGCGGTCCTAAAATCATGCCGCCTATGGAGAATATGCGGTATCCGATATACATTGACATAAGCGTCAAAAGCGGATGCATACCCACATTCTTACTGACTATTTTCGGCTCAATAAATTGGCGCATAAGTACTACCGAAAGATAGATTATAAGCAGTCTAATTCCAAAGGAAACATTTCCCGAAACAAGCGAAACTACAGCCCATGGAATCAGCACTGTTCCGCTGCCGAAAAACGGCAGCGCGTCTACCAATGCGGTCGCAAGAGCAATAACAAGGGCATATTTAACCCTCATAAGCAACAGTCCAATCATAAGAATTGTAAAGGCTATGCATATAATGACCAGCTGCGCTTTAACGTAGCCTCCAACATATCGCTTAATCTCAAGTTTTAATGTGGCTGCCTTTTCAAGAAAATCATTTTTAAACGGGTGTCTAACCGCTTTAGACACCGTTTCCGAGTCCGAAACCATAAAGTACAGGGAAATCAAAAACACAATTATGCTTATGAACACACTTGGCAGCTTTTTGGCAAAATTCCCCGCAAATTCTACAACATTGGTGTTTTTAGCAAAATTTGCAATCCAATCCATTACCTGCGCGTACATACCGTTTGCCGCTTCACGAATAACCTCCGGCAGATTATTCCATATACCGGAAAAGCTGGTGGTTACCTCATACCACGTCAAGCGAATATTTGTATAAATATTCGGAAAATCCTCATATATACCCTTCAGTTCATCAACAATTTTCCACACAATCCCGCTGACAATGCCGCCTATCACGCCCACTGTCAGCACTATTACAAGCACTGCCGACGCGCCCCGTGGCAGCCGAAATCTTTTTTGCAGCCCATCCGCCATAGGATTTACCAGCAATGACACAAAATATGAAGTGATAAACGGGATAAACAGCCACAGTATATATCCGCATAAATGCAGAATGGACCGTATATTTGCAACAGCAAGTATCGTTATAACAACAGCCACCGCAATTAGAAGAACCCTTTTTAACGTACTTTTCCTGACCAATGACTCACCCTCTAACAATCAATAAAATGTCTCATTAAATCATGACCTTTATCTATGTAAATGCCGGTTTCTTTCGCATTTTTCTCATTATATGAAAGACCTGAGACATTACTCTCATCCGATTTATAAATAACGTACGGCACCGGGTCGCTAACATGTGTTTTAAGACTGATTGGAGTAGGATGATCCGGCAAAATCAGCATTTTATATTCAATTTGTTCTTTCTTTAATCTATT
>JAQXUJ010000076.1 GCA_029219925.1 Clostridiales bacterium
TCGCTTAAAAACATTGATATTAAGGACAAGTGCTTTTTGTTGATTATACTTACAAAAGGAAAATTGGAGTTTACGGTTGGCGGTGAAAATATTAGTGCCACTGCACCTGCTTTTTTGTGCTTTGATGAGACGGAAAATCCCATTCTAATTTCAAAATCAAAAGCACATTACACTTGCGTGTATTTTCACCCGAAATTTCTTAATATCAATATGACCTTCGAGCTTTTGCGTTCTAAAAATTACAGCGATATTGCCACTACCCACGATATGTTTATGCTAAAACCGTTTATTGACAAAGCGTATGTGATTCCTATTGTTGAAACGCAGGTGGAAAAGATTGAGCACTCTGCCGATTATATGTTAGAGGAATTAACCCAGCAGAGAGATTGGTACTGGTCCTGCAGAGGTCGTTCCTATTTTATGGAAATAATAATTGCTTTAGAGCGTATGTACGGTCTTATCGGCTACGGCTTAACTCATCAAAAGTCAGACAATACACCGATTATCAAAGCCCCAAAACTTCGTGATGCGGTACTTTATATTGAGGGACATTACGCAGAAAATATAACCCTGTTAAACATTTCTAAAGAATCAGGCATCAATCATACAACCCTAACCGCACTTATGAAGCAGGAACTCGGTTGTACGGCAATAGGGTATTTAATGAAATACCGTATTACCGTATCCAAAAAACAGCTTGCATTTACCGAAGTGCCTATCAAAGATATTGCCAATATGGTGGGTTTCAAAACCGTTCAACATTTCGGGCGTATATTCAAGGAACAAACAGGCGAAACTCCCGCCGAGTTTCGGAAAACAGCTATACAGAAACGAAAGGATGAAATAAAATGAAAAAAGTTATTGCATTGATTTTAGTTTTTGGTTTAATATTATGTTTTTGCGGTTGTAAGGAATCGGATTTTTCTGTTAGTGAATTATCTTCCACATTTAGTAGAGATGAAATTATCAAAACAAACGAAAAAACGCCAGCCAAAGAGGAAAATACCCAGATAAACGATAGCAGAGAAAAGGAAAACACTCAAAAAAACAAACCGACTGAAAGCAAAAAGCAGTCGGCAGGAAGTGAAGACAAAAAAACCGAGAACGATAAAAAGCCATCAAAAACGGAGCAAGAGGCTACAACAAGCATTATGCCTTTGCTAAAATATTCGGCGAATGATTCAAACACCGTTTTCCGTGACATTGCAGAGCTTGAAAACGGCAATTTTGCCGTTGCGGGAAGAATTGATAACGAAGAAGGTATGAAGTCCTTTATACGCATTTATAATGACAAAATGCAGGTTATAAACGAGAGAAGCTTTGAAAATGGAAACGGCTTTGAAAAAATAGGAGTATGCAAAGACGGCGGTTATATAGCGGCGTCATACTGCCCGCCGACCCTTACAAAATTAAATAAAAGCTTAGAGCCTGAATGGGTTAAGCCTTATGAAGATGTTACACTTGAAGGGCAAGTGCAAGACATTGAAGAAATTAATCCGGATTGCTATGCGGTATTATTTTCACCGTCTCCTTATAAAACACTTAAAATCGCATTTTTAAACCAAAAGGGCGATATTACCGAAACTGTTGATTTGATGAAAAACACTGATATTTCCGACGGAGATATAATACCGGACGGAAAAGATGGTTTTTATTTGGTTTCGACCTGTAATGAAAGTTTGGCAGATAAATATGACCCTGTAAAAGCCGAATATAATCAGTTTAAATCTACAGAAGTAATTGTAATGCACTTTGATAATAACAATAAACTTACCCGGACTAAAACCATCGGCGGTGGCGGTAATGACTGGGTTGAAGAAAGCATAATTGATAATGACGGTAATTTTTATATCGCAGTAAGCACCGATTGGTACGGAGCGGATGATTTCTGGGATATGAGCGTGGACCGCGCTTTTCCCCTCCGCAGAATGCTTGTAAAGCTGGATAAAGACGGTAATATTCTTTTTAAAACTCCGCTTTCCAATAAGGGTATGGCGGTGGATCAGGTTTTCGGTATTATGACCGACAGTAATAATGTATATGTTGTCGGAATGGCTGATTATTTTGACGGCTATCAGGTGAAATATCCCTGCGAGCAAATCTCAAAAGAGGAAAAGGGCGAGCGCGTATTTTCGGTTTATACCGCCCGCTTTACCGCCGACGGCAAGGAGCTTGGCAGAAATATATTCCGCTGTGATATAAACGATACTCCGTCCGATTCGGTTTTGTTGAAGAACGGAACAATAGTAATAGCAGGCTCGCTTTCGGAAGCGGAAAATCCCTTTAAAATCCCCTTTGCTAACGGCGTTAATTCGTTGCCCGCGCTGTTTTATTATACAGCTGATTCAGGTGTTGGATTTTAGATATCATACAGCAAAAAATATATTTGATACCGTAGGGACAGGCGTCCTCGACTGTCCGTTATCTAATGTCTACCGTCTGAAATCTGATTTTGTGTCTAATTTGAATAAGCCTATCGCCGCTCAAAAAAGCGCATAAAACCGTATAAATACGTAGATTGTTTTTTAAATCATATTGCAATTATATCAGATGTATGTTATAATTTATTCGTATCAAACGTTAGAAACGGAGGCGATGGATTGCCTAACTACACAAAGGAACAATGGCAAGCTAAAAAAGAAGGTCTTATGGAGAAATGTTATGACTGTTTTGCGGAATACGGACTTCACGGAACAGGTATCAGAGCATTGGGAAAGCATTGCGGCTGTACCTCTAATATGCTGTATACCTATTTCAAGGATTTAGACGACCTTATCGTCCAGTCCACCGAATACTGTATGAGTAAGGTGGAGGATGATTTTATGGCGAAAGCCCCCACAGATGTAGAGGACTTGTGGCGGTTTATTGACGAGATACCCTATTGGACGGCAGAAAAGCACGGCAAGAAATACCGCCTGATGTATCAGGTCTACACCCACCCGAAATACAGGGAATACGGTAAGAAATTCTTTGAAGGAGTAGATGAACGTTATACGGAATACGCGAAAATCTTGGAGGGCAAGCTTGGTATTCCTTATCAAAAGCTGACGCCCTTAATTTTCATTTTGATAAGAGCCTGCGTCCATTACGCGATGTTTGAGGATGAGTTTTATCTGAAATCACAGATAGAAGTGCTGAAGGAAGCCCTCGAGCTGTTTATTGTGAAATACAATCCAAAGGCAAGGTCGGGTATTCCGACAGAATAGGTCAAATTCAAAAAAATTTCTTAGGAGGAAGCTTCGATGAAAAAACAAGTTTTAAGCATTATCCTTACTCTTTGCATGGTGTTAGCATTAGTTCCGATAATGCCGGTAACGGTCTCGGCGGAGAGCGCGGGATATACTTTCCTTGACGGAACGGCGGGAGCTAACGATAAAGAGGGACCCGCTAAGCTTATTGACGGAGACACCGGCACAAAGTGGTGTGTGACCGGCTTCAAATCTGCCAAAATCATTTTTGAAACGACATCCGCAATCAATGTCAGCGGATACTCCATCACCACCGGCAACGACAATGCCTCTAAT
>JAQXUJ010000077.1 GCA_029219925.1 Clostridiales bacterium
GGAAATGATACATAATATTTTTGAGTTGGATAATACTCAGGTTGAGAATATTATGACCCATCGTACAGATACGGAGCTTTTATGGCTTGAGGAAAAGGATAGCTGGAAGGATACCATTTCCGCATCCAACCATTCCATTTATCCGGTATGCCACGAATCCATTGATAATATTGTGGGCACTATCAACAGCAAGGATTTTTACCGGACACTGCTTAATAACGGTGATGTTGAGGCCATTCTGCGCCAGCCGTATTTTGTACCCGAAACACTTAAAGCTGACGATTTGTTCCGGCAGATGCAGAAAACAAAAATACATTTTGCGGTTGTTTTGGACGAGTACGGCGGTCTGGGCGGCATAATAACCATGTCCGACCTGCTTGAGGAAATTGTCGGAAGCCTGTCAAACGAATATGACGAGGTGGAGGAAGATGATATTGTAGCTCTCGATTCAAACACATATAAAATTTCAGGCTCGTGCGACATAGATTTGGTGTCCGAAACCCTGGGAGTCGACCTTCCGGTTGAGGAATATAACACATTCGCCGGTATGATTCTCGGTGAACTGGGCGAAGTACCTGAGGACGGCACCACACCGGAGCTGGAGGCGTACGGTCTGCAGATAAAGGTCACCGAAATACGTGACCACCGCATTGAGAGCGCTCTTGTGACGGTACTTGAAAAAGTACAAGACAATGAATAATATTAAAATACATCATATCATATATTTATTGGGGTGATATGATGTATTTTATTTTGACAAAAAAAAGCTGTGTTCTAAGTCTTATAATATTATGCTGCGTCGGCATGGCGGCAGGCTGCATTACGGCGGCAACATCACATGCGGATATGAGGGAGCGTCATCGGCTGTCGGTCATTATTGATGCCGGACACGGTCAGCCCGACGGCGGAGCAGTAGGCGCCGGAGGCACAATTGAACAGGAAATTAATCTTGCCATTGCAAAAAAATTGGAGGAGGTTCTAAGCGCCAAAGGCGTAAAGGTTATCATGACGCGCTCCGATGAAAACGGTCTTTGGACCTCCAAAAGCAAAACAATCCGCGAAATGAAGTTGGAAGACATGAAAATGCGCATGTCGATTATGAAAAGCTCTCATGCGGATTTGTTTATAACAATACATATGAACTCCTATAAAAACAGCTCGGCGTCCGGACTGCGGATTTTCTATTCCAAAAATCACCCCGATATTAAGCCCCTCGCCGAAAACATCCAGAACCGCATGAGCGATGTTACCGGTGCGCAGATGCATGTTGTACAGACTGCGGATACCAAACTGTTCCTTCTGAAAAATCCTCCTCTGCCTTCTATTCTGGTTGAGTGCGGCTTTCTTTCCAATCCGCCGGAAGAAAAAAAATTATGCGACGATGATTATCAGGCACGGCTCGCCTGGGCATTAGCAGACGCTGTGGAAAAATACTTTTCTATGCCATAGGTCAACTCTAAGTAGAAAATACAATCTTTTTGTCGAAAAATGATAATTATTTAACAACTTTTGGTTGACTAAAAAAAGGATATGATGTATAATAGATGTATTACGAAAAGAAAGAGGTCTTAAAAATGAGTAGAGTTTATAATTTTTCCGCAGGTCCTTCCATGCTGCCGGAATCGGTATTGGTAAAGGCGCAAAAGGAAATGGTTGAATACGGTACGGCGGGCATGTCGGTGATGGAAATGAGCCATCGTTCCAAGGACTATGAAGAAATCATAAACGGTTGTGAAGCGCTGGTTCGCGAGCTAATGCACGTTCCCGATAATTATAAGGTTCTTTTCCTTCAGGGAGGCGGTTCGAGCCAGTTTACAATGATTCCAATGAACCTGGGAAACAAGAATAAAAAGTGTGACATCGTTATCACCGGACAGTGGGCTAAAAAAGCTGCACAGGAGGCGGAGCGCTATATCACGGTAAACAAAATTGCATCTTCCGCAGATAAAACCTTTTCATATATTCCTAAGCTTGATAAATCTACGTTTTCAAAGGACGCGGACTACTTCTATATCTGCATGAACAACACAATCTACGGAACAAAGTGGAACGAGCTTCCCGATACCGGCGACATTCCGTTGGTTGCGGATATTTCATCAATGGTTATGTCGGAGGAAATTGACGTTACCAAATTCGGTCTCTTGTTTGCCGGCGCCCAGAAAAACCTTGGTCCCGCAGGCGTTACGCTGGTAATTGTCCGGGAGGATTTGATTGGAAATGAAATGGACATCTGCCCGACTATGTTTAACTACAAAATTCATGCAGACAACGGTTCGCTGTATAACACACCTCCAACATACGGCATCTACATTGTTAAGCTGGTTCTTGAATGGATTAAGGAGCAGGGCGGCGTTAAGGCTGTTCAGAAAATCAACGAAAAGAAAGCAGCAATCCTGTACGACTATCTTGACAGCTCCGAAATGTTCCGTGGCACCGTTGTAAAGGAAGACCGTTCACTTATGAATGTTCCCTTTGTAACCGACAGCGATGAGCTGAACGCAAAATTCATTAAAGAAGCTAAGGACGCCGGATTTGTAAACCTGAAGGGTCACAGAACGGTAGGCGGCATGAGAGCAAGCATATATAACGCAATGCCGGTCGAGGGCGTTGAAAAGCTTGTTGCATTTATGAAAAAATTTGAAGAGGAAAATAAATAAAGAGGTAAATTAAAATGTTTAATATTCTGACACTGAATAAAATTGCAAGCTGCGGACTTGAGCAGCTGGACAGTGATAAATATACTATCACCGATGATGCCGCAGCGGATGTTGACGGCATAATTCTGCGAAGCTATGCCATGCATGACATGGAGCTTCCCCAATCGTTAAAAGCAGTTGCACGTGCAGGCGCCGGCACAAACAACATTCCTATTGACAAATGTTCGGAAAAGGGTATTGTTGTCTTTAACACCCCCGGAGCCAATGCAAACGCCGTAAAAGAGCTTGTTTTGGCAGGACTGTTCCTTGCGTCCCGTGATATTACAGGCGGAATTGCATGGGCAGGCACTCTGACCGGCGACGACATTGCAAAACAGGTTGAGAAGGGTAAATCTAATTTTGCCGGAAATGAAGTACAAGGTAAAACCCTGGGCGTTATCGGTCTTGGAGCAATCGGCGTATTAGTCGCAAACACCGCCCGCCATCTCGGCATGAACGTTATCGGTTTCGACCCGTATCTGTCGGTAGACGCGGCATGGCGCTTATCAAGCCACATAAAACGTGCGAAGAGCGCTGACGAGGTGTACAAAAATGCGGACTATCTTACAATTCATGTTCCTCTTACCGATGAAACAAAGAACTCAATTAATGCGGATACCATCGCAAAAATGAAGGACGGCGTTAAAATTCTGAACTTCTCCCGAGGCGGTCTTGTGAACAACGATGACATCAAAAAAGCGCTTGCAGACGGCAAGGTTTCAAAATATGTCGTTGACTTCCCGGACGGCGAGGTTATCAATCAAAAGGGAATTATCGCTCTGCCTCATCTCGGTGCGTCAACCGAAGAGTCAGAGGATAACTGTGCCGTAATGGCAGCTCAGGAAATTTCCACCTACCTGGAAACAGGCGATATTACAAATTCGGTTAACTTCCCCAACTGCACGCTGCCTATATCAGGCAGTGGCAGAATTGCTATTCTGCACAAGAATATTCCGTCCATGCTGACGAAATTCACCAATCTGTTTGCAGAAGCTAATCAGAATATCGCGGATTTGATAAACAAGAGCAAAAAGGAATATGCTTACACAATCATCAATACCGATGAGGCAATCACCGATGAAATTGTCGAAAAAATCAGGTCCGTTGACGGCGTGCTGAGAGCAAGAGTTATAAGATAAAGATTTTCAGTTACCAAAAGAGATGCGGAAACTAATGTTTTGCATCTCTTTTTTGTATAAAGAAAAATCCCTGTTCCGAATCGGTACAGGGAAATATCAGCTTTGATAGGTTTTTAAAATACCTTCGGCAATTTCACGTTTTGACCTTCTGGTATCCATTGCCTGTTTTTCAATAAGCCTATGGGCATCATCCTCGGTCAGCTTCATGTTCTGAATAAGTATCCATTTGGCATGGTTTACTATACGGATTTCCTCCATTTTTTCTTCAAGAGTAGCATTTTTCCTCTCAATACGCTTTAAGCGTTCCTGCATTGCGTACATATTTTTCAGTATTTGGTGTATCACCACCGACGAGGTTGGCTTGGACAAAGTGAAAATACCGTAATCAATCACTTTATCGGTGATTTCCTCATACAAATCTGCCTTAACAAAAAGCAGTACACCGCTGGGGGAGTCCGCCGCAATATCAAGCGCAAGCTTTGTTCCGAAGGAATCGGTAAGGGGAGTATTTATAAGCACAATATCAAAGCCTCGATTGGCAATGGTTCTGCGTGCTTCGCCCACATTTGTAACCCGGGCTATGGGTCCGAATTCGTTTTCCGGAAGCAATGGAAGGATAGCGTCGTTAAATTTTTCGGAAGAAGACACGATTAAGACACTATATGTGTAGTCCTTAAAAAGCATGTTTGCTCCTCCTCAAAAGTTATTTACAGTAATTTTTTATCATCGTATCCGGTAAATATGTCCTGATAAATTCGCTCTTTTCCGCATAGCTTTTTGCCTCTTTAAGACTTTCGGGAATTTTCGCATAATTCTTCTGTTCATTTTCCGGTATGCTGAACAAATTAATATTTTCCGCAGGAGCAGGCAACTCTTTGTTTCTTATTCCCTCCAGAACGGCATAAATAATAAGCGCAAATGCTATATAAGGGTTTGCCTTGGGGTCGGGCGAACGCAGCTCAAGTCTTTTTCCTGTGCCGCCGGCAGCAGGTATTCTGATTAACTGGGAACGGTTTTCCTGTGACCATGTAATAAATCTCGGTGCCTTGCATTTGCCCAGACGTTCGTATGAATTGTCCGTAGGATTTAAAAATACCGTCATGTCGGTTATTCTGTTCATAATTCCGGCGATTGCATAAGGCAGCAATCCGCGTTCCTCGTTTACCTTTTGAATTGACATATTTATATGAAAGCTGTTCCCGGGCTTGTCTGCCATAGGCTTTGGACTGAAGTCCGCATACAGTCCGTTTCTTGCAGCCACGGTCTTTACAACCCACATGAATGTTACGGCATTGTCCGCAGCCGTAATCGGGTCGGAAAACCGAAAATTAATTTCATTTTGTCCCGGTCCCTCTTCATGATGTGAGCTTTCGGGCTTTATTCCCATTTGTTCAAGTGTAAGGCAAATTTCACGGCGTATATTTTCGCCCTTGTCTGCCGGGGCTATATCCATATATGTCGCATTATCATACGGAATATCCGTGGGATTGCCTTCTTCATCGGTTTTGAACAGATAAAACTCAAATTCAGAGCCAAAAGAGAAGAGATAACCCTCTTCCATAGCAGTCTTTACTGCATTTTTAAGCAGCTTCCGCGAATCCATTTCAAAAGGGTTTCCGTCAGGATAGGTGACGGCGCAGAACATTCGCACAACTCTGCCGTGAGAAGGTCTCCACGGGAGCACTGCTAAGGTAGACGGATCCGGAAACAGAAGAAGGTCGGAATATATGTCGCCGCCGAAGCCGGTAACAGCGGATGCGTCTATGCAGATACCGTTTTCAAAGGCTCTTTCCAGCTCGTCCGGCATTACGGAAACGTTTTTCTGATTACCGAAAGCGTCACAAAACGCAAGACGTATAAACTTCACGTCCTCCTCATTGACATATTGAATTACCTCTTTTTTCGTGTAAACCAAAGCCATCACCTTCGCTTTCTTTAATTAGCAACATACATTTGCTTAAAGGGATTATTAGTATCGGGCAACACCACAGTAAAATCCGAGTCCAGCACTTCGTCGGCATTTATACCAAAGACATTGCAGAAATCCCTGATTGTACTCTCAATTTCCTTCTTGTCATTATCATCTGCGATGTGGGTAGTTACCTGACCGGGGAATTTTATATTCTTACACCGTCCGCGAAGAAACATTTTTCCTCCGTGCATTCCCGTGCATGGGAAATTGCCGACAATTTTCTTTTCGTCATTAAGCCCAAGTACAATAATCGTTCCGCCTGCCTGATATTCACCGAGAAAACTGCCGGCCGATCCGCCTATTACAAGAGTCGGATGCTTCTCCTTATACGCTTTCATATGAATCCCGGCGCGGTATCCCGCATTGCCCTTTACATAAATTCGTCCGCCACGCATAGCGTATCCCGCTGCGTCTCCGATATTCCCGTGAACGAAAATACTTCCGTCGTTCATGGTATCTCCGACAGCATCCTGAGCATTTCCATGAACTGATATTTCCGCTCCGTTTAAGTATGCACCCAGAGCATTTCCGGGAATACCGTGTATATTCAGCTTTTTGCTGTCCATTCCGGCGGCTATGAACCTCTGACCGATACACGAAGTCAGCTCAATATCATTATCGGCATTTCTTATCTTTTCATTGAGCTCTTTAAACTCAAGCTTAGCTGCGTCTATTAACATTATAACACACCTCCAAGATTTTTTCTACGGTATTCGCAAGAAAATGGTAAAAGTGACGGAAATTTTTTTATTGTTTCAAAATCTATCGTGTCCAAAGGCGTTTTGTTTCTTATTAATGACGTATAAATGCCGGCTTTTTCTACTGCGTCGCCTAAAAAAATAAATCCTGCCAGATGATTATCCTTAATAAATAATTTCTTTACGCTATCGCCGCTTTTCTCCTCATACAGCTCTCCGTCATAGCTTCCGGCAGTCATGATGTGGTATCCGAAAAACCCGATTGAGTTCATGGGTATTTGGTTATCAAATGTTTTCTCTGCGCCTGCCATATTACTCCCGGCGCAAAATCCGCCCATGTACGCATTGGGCAATATTGCCATAATCTTATCCGTACCGCTTGAAATATCCCTGCTTTCAACTAAGTCGCCGGCAGCATAAATATTTTCTGCGGTTGTTTCCATTTTATCATTTACCAAAACACCTCGGTTGACGTCCGCTCCTATATCCTTAAGCAGTCCTGTGTTAGGTCTTACTCCTACCGCCATAACAAGTATGTCAAAATCAACTGTTTTACCGCTCTTCATTTTTGCGGTGTTTCCGCAAAAGCTTTCCGCGCTGTCGGACAGCATCAGATTAATACCGTTTTCTTTTAATTTTTCCTCAACTAATGCGGCACATTCCTTATCCAGAATACTGGATAAAACTCTGTCCGCCAAATCACATACAGTAATCTTCTTTACCCTGGCCTTAAGTCCCTCCGCACACTTCAAACCGATAAGTCCGGCGCCGATAATCAGCACCTCGGAGTCCTTCTTTGCTGCCTTTTCCAACGCAAGGGTGTCTTCCTCCGTCATAAAAGTAAATTTATTTTTTACGCTCTCTGCTCCGGCAATGGGCGGAACAAAGGGAGATGACCCTGCAGCAACCAGCAGCTTATCAAAGGGAATTTTTTCCCCGTTGTCACAAATAACGATGCTGCCTTCAATTTTTTCCGCCTTTACTCCGCGCTTTATATCAACTCCGCTACTTTTATAAAACTCTTCGCTGCGGTAGTTCATCTTCTCCATTGTTGTCTTGTCTTCAAGATAGTATGAAATAAGCGGTCTTGAATAAGGCAGTGCGTCCTCTCCGCAGATAAGCGTTATCGTGCCGTCGGTATCGTTTGCCCGTATTCCGTCAATACAGCCGAGGGAGGCAATGCCGCCGCCGATAATAACATATTTTTTCATTGTAATCCTCCATTCCGCCGCTCTTTAGGCGGCACAAATCATAAGGTAAAACGACGAGCTTCGCCGCATATTATCTTTCCTCAAAGCATATGGCATTATTAGGACATCCCCTTACGCATGCAGGCTCGCCGCAGCTGTTATCGGTGCACAGCTCGCATTTGGTAACCGCACTGTTTCCGTCCTGCACCAGTGCTCCGTAAGGACATACAAGGACGCATGTAAGACAGCCGATACATTTGTTTTTGTCAATTTTAACAACGCCGTCCTCTTTGGAGAGCGCGCCTGAAATACAGGATTTTACGCATATCGGGTCATCACAGTGTCTGCACGAAACGGCATACATAATTTTGCCGTTATCCTCTACTCTGACCTTAGGATAAATCTTCTTATCTTTAAGAGCAAGAGCCATATTTTTCTCTCCGGTGGCGGCAAAAGCACAGTTGTATTCACAGAGGTGACAGCCTAAACACCATTTTTCATTTACATATATCTTTTTCATTCTCCTGCATGTGAGATACCTAATATCTCAAGCTCCTTTCCGTTTAATCCTACGCCCCTTAACATCAGGCGGTTGCCCCTAAGAGCCTCGATAGAGTTGATTCCCATGCCGCCCATCAGCTCTTTAATCTCATGTTTCCACGCTGTCATAAGATTTACAAGGCGCTTATATCCTATATCCGGATTTAATCTTTTTACCAGCTCCGGCTTCTGCGTGGCAATTCCCCAGTTACATTTGCCGCTCTGGCATGTTCTGCACAGATGGCATCCGATGGCAATCAGCGCCGCAGTCGCCACATAGCATGCGTCTGCGCCCAGCGCAATCGCCTTTACCACGTCCGCCGCACTTCTTATACTTCCGCCCACTACAAGGGAAACGTTGTTTCTTATTCCTTCATCGCGCAAACGTTTATCAACACTGGCAAGCGCAAGCTCTATAGGAATACCCACATTATCTCTTATTCTTGTGGGAGCTGCTCCGGTTCCGCCGCGGAAACCGTCAATTGCAATAATATCTGCGCCGCTACGGGCAATTCCGCTTGCAATCGCCGCAATATTATGCACTGCGGCAACCTTAACTATAATCGGCTTTTTGTATTCAGTGGCTTCCTTCAGCGAAAAAACAAGCTGCCGTAAATCCTCTATGGAGTATATATCATGATGGGGTGCCGGGGATATTGCGTCTGAGCCTTCGGGAATCATTCTTGTTTTTGAAACGTCGCCTACGATTTTCGTTCCCGGCAGATGTCCGCCTATTCCCGGCTTAGCACCCTGACCCATTTTGATTTCAACTGCGGCTCCGGCCTCCAGATAATCCTTATAAACGCCGAAACGACCCGACGCAACCTGTACTATGGTATTTTCACCGTAAACATAAAAATCCTCGTGCAGACCGCCTTCGCCCGTGTTATAGTAAATTCCCAGTTCCCTTGCGGCTCTCGCCAAGGATTCATGAGCGTTATAGCTGATAGAACCATAGCTCATAGCTGAGAACATAACCGGCATGGACAGTTCCAGCTGCGGCGGAGTTTTACACATTATTTTTCCGTCCTTATCCCGTTCAATCTTGTCCGGCTTTTTCCCTAAAAAAACCTTTGTTTCCATCGGTTCGCGTAGAGGGTCGATGGACGGGTTTGTAACCTGCGACGCATTTATGAGAATTTTATCCCAGTAAACCGGCAGCGGCTTCGGATTTCCCATTGACGACAGCAGCACTCCGCCGCTGTCCGCTTGTTTGTAAATTTCTTTAATTGTCTCGTTCGACCAGTTTGCGTTTTCGCGGAACCTGCAGTCGTGGTTTACAATTTTTAATGCCTTCGTGGGACACAGCGACACACACCGATGACAATCGACGCATTTCGTTTCATCGCTCAGCATAACATTTCTTTTTTCATCAAGACGGTGTACCTCGTTTGCACACTGTCTTTCGCAAACCTGACATCTGATACACCTTGCATCATTTCTTATAACCTCAAATTCGGGATATATATAATTAATTGCCATTAAAACTCACCCTCCTTAACCTTAACAATAACCGGTTCGCCGCCTGCCGGAGAATATATGTTATCAACATCAGGCTCCATTGTGCGGATAGCCGCCTCTTCGCTGGCTATATAAACCTTGTCATCCTTTTCGCCGACTACCATGCTTCTGAGCTTCAGGCGGTCGTTCAGCGCCATTAATCCGCCCTCAAATCCGAGAATTATGGAGAACGGTCCCGTTATCAGTAGACTTCCGTATACACAGCGCAGATATTTAAGCAGTTCCTTTTCCTTTTCATCTTTTTCCTCAATCGTACTCCAGAACGGTGCGGCTATAACCGACGCTGTTTCTTCAAGAGACAACCCCTGCTTTCTTATCAGGTAATCCGCAATATACGTAATAACCTCGGTATCTGTCTGGAGTGTACACTTGTAGCCGAACATTTCTATAAACCGTCTGTTGGCGTCATAGGACGATATTTCGCCGTTATGAACAATGGTATAATCCAAAAGTCCGAAGGGATGTGCTCCGCCCCACCAGCCCGGAGTGTTTGTGGGGTATCTGCCGTGAGCAGTCCATAGGTAGCCCTTGTACTCGTCCAATCTGTAAAATTCACCCACGTCTTCAGGGTATCCAACCGCTTTAAAAGCGCCCATGTTCTTACCGCTGGAAAAGACATACGCACCGTTTATTTCTGTATTTATCCTCATCACAATCCTTGCCGTGTACTCCTTTTCGTCAAGCTGAAGGCTGGCAAGCACCGAAGACAGCGGATTGACAAAATATCTCCAAATAAGCGGCTCATTTATAATTCTTTTATGCTTCCTGGTAGGAATATTCTCCGACCGGACTATTTCAAAGCTGTCCTTCAAAAACAGTTCGCAGGCATTACGCGCCGCATTATCGTTATAAAATATATGAAGAGCGTAAAAATCCTTGTATTCCGGGTATATGCCATAGGCTGCAAAGCCTCCGCCCAGACCGTTCGAGCGGTCATGCATGGGGCGCATGCTGTCTATAATTTTCGTGCCGTCCATTTTGTTACCGTCACGGGATATAACTGCCGAAATCGCACAGCCCGACGGTATTCTGATTTGTCCTTCCAAAGGTAACATTTTGCATCTGCCTTTCTTGGTAATAATTAAAAAAGATGCCTATTTTTGGGCATAATACCCCAAAAATAAACATCTTTGTCTACTTCTATACATTATATCACATTATTTTACCTTTGTCAATACATTTCTTTTAAAATTAATAACAACGAAAAAAATCTTATCGTCTTAGTTTCCGGAACACCTCGAAAAACGACTTATTGCAGGTATTCCCATTAACTAAAAGCGGGCGCATACATCGCCCGCTTTTTAGTTCTATGATAATATTGCTTTGTCGTTAGCAAACTCATCGCCGCTTGCCTTTGTGAACATCTCCAGCAAATTCGGAACAGTCAGCTGCTCCTTTTCCGCACCGGAAATGTCAAGGATTATTCTGCCTTCATGCAGCATAATCAGCCGGTTTCCGTAATGAATTGCATCACGCATGTTATGGGTAATCATCAGAGTGGTCAAATTATTTTCACTGACAAGCCGTTGAGTTATTTCCATAACCTTTGCGGCGGTTTTAGGGTCAAGGGCAGCGGTATGCTCATCAAGCAGAAGAAGCTTCGGTTTTTGCAATGTCGCCATAAGAAGCGTTAACGCCTGTCTCTGTCCGCCCGAAAGCGTTCCCACCTTTGCCGACAGTCTGTCCTCCAGGCCCAGGTCAAGCTCGGCAAGACGCTTGCGGTATTCCTCCCGCTCGCTCTTTTTAATTCCTGTGCGAAGAGTCCTTCTCTTTCCCCGCCTTACGGCAAGCGCAAGATTTTCCTCAATCTGCATACCTGCAGCAGTGCCCATCATAGGGTCCTGATATACTCTGCCAAGATATTTTGCGCGCTTGTACTCCGGCAGTGACGAAACATTTATTCCGTCAAGTATTACTTCGCCGGAATCCGGTATCCATGTACCGCATATGGCGTTCTGCATTGTGCTTTTTCCCGCACCGTTGCCGCCGATTACCGTTACGAAATCACCGTCATTTAAGGTTAGGGACAGATTATTCAAGGCAACCTTTTCATCAACGGTACCTTTATTGAAAACCTTTGTAATATTACGCAGTTCAAGCATTTTTTACCCCTCCCTTTACCGGTCTTTTGGACATTGACAGTTTCTTCTTTATATACGGTATACCGAGGAATGCGGCAACTACGATTGCTGAGAACATCTTAAGCATATCGGTATCAAATCCGATAAAGATAATCGCCTGATACACTACATAGTATATTACCGCGCCAAGTACGACTCCCAGCAGGCGCACGGCAAAATTAGCCGATAGGTGACTTATGACTGCCTCACCGATGACAACGGCGGCAAGTCCGATAACAACGGCGCC
>JAQXUJ010000078.1 GCA_029219925.1 Clostridiales bacterium
GAACAATCGCAGAATCTGTACTGCTAATGGAGGTCTTCCGCCTATGGAAAAGCGGCGCAGATATGAACTTTCGTTCAGGAGGGCAGCCTAATCGAAGATAATCGGACGGTGCCACGAACTGAAACCGCCTCGTTGCTACGCCCCTCGGCGGTTTCAGTTCGACTCCTTCGGGGCAGAAAGGTTACTAAGAAAAAATCCTTGTAAAAAAAGTGTCAACTAATATTGACAATTTCATCAGCAGCTTTCATATATCAAAAGAAATCCATAGAAACCGAGAAAATCCGGCATATTGTGAGAACGAAAAATTCGTCTTTCCGGACCGGCTCTCGGCAGGCCCAAGAAAGACGAAATACGTGATAAAAAGCAAGATTACATTGATGGATCGGAGAGAGTAGAGGTTGAACATAAATTCAGCCTCGCTAAACGCAAATGCGGAATTGGACTTATTGTGACAAGACTGAAAGAAACGACTTGCCACTGCATTGCTATGTCCGTATTACTGCTGAACCTCCGAAAAATCGGTAAGGTTCTTTTGGCAGAAATTTTAAAGTTGCTTCAAAACCGGCTCCGAATTTACAGCTTTCCAGAAATGGCAATTATTCAGTAGACATTAAATAGATAAAATAAATCTGAGGCAGCTTCCCGCTGTCAGTTTGCTAAAGCTGATTTCATTTCGGGAGGCTGCCATTTTTTGCTGTGATATATTAAAAATGCCAGTATACATTCCGCTAACCATGATACAATCCAGCCTAAAAACAAGCCGTATATTCTGAATTTCCAAATACAAATAATACTGGTTGCCATTCTGATCACTGAGCCGAAAGCGGTACAGATGATTAAAAATTTCAGTGCCTTTACTCCTCGGAAAAACGCATGAAATAAATTGTTAATTAGGTTAAACAATATGAAGGGAAGACACAGTCTCGAAAACGATACCGCATAGCAAAATGCTGTTCCTGTGTCGCCCTTCGGGAAAAACAGAGAAGTGACAGAGGACGCAAAAAATATGCATATAAGCAAAGTAGGCGCTGTAAATGCAATCCCCTGTATCAATGCTATTTTTACTGCTCTTGCTATATTTTTATATTTTTCCGCACCCATACATTGCGCTGTATAGTTACTCAAAACCTTAGCGGAATTTTGATAAATTGTGGAGTTTAAATCGTAGATTTTCAAAATAACGGTATAGGCAGCTGACGCATAGCTTCCAATTCCGTTTATAAACGGAGAGATTCCTGTTGACGCAAAATACATAATCATCTGCTGCAGCATAACGGCTGATGAACAGGAAAAAGCATCTTTTATATATCCAAACCCCGGTTTTACTCGTTCTTTTAACACACCCATTTCTTTAAAGCATAAATAAAGCTTAACAACATAACATACAAGCGCGATGGCAGACGCTGTAACAGTAGTAACGGCAAGTCCGGTAATACCCATTTTCAGTACGGCAACGGTGAAAATATTGCCTATAATATTCAGAACTGCCGAGATAACCGAAATGCAAAAAGGAAAAGTACTAATGCCAAACGCATTCATAATATATGTGCCGATTAAGTTTGATATAATTATAAACAATCCGCTCATGTAAACGGCAAAATATTCGTAGGCTTGCCTACGAATAGAATAATCCACCTTTAGTATGTCGAAAATCTGTTCATGAAAACACATTACCAAGATTGTTATTACAATTGATGCTGCCAGCATGGCAAGACAATTGCTGTAAATACTTGCTTTGATTTTTCTGTACTCACGGGCTCCGAACAGATTGGCAATATAAATAGAAAAGCCCGTTCCGTATCCCCAAAATGCTGAGGAAATAAGCTGAATAAGTGCTGAGGTTGCACCCATGGCAGCAAGTCCGTCCGAGCCTAAAAATTTCCCTGCAATTATGGTGTCAATAGCATTATACGCCTGATTTAAAAGCCCGGAAAATACCATAGGTATCGCAAATATTATAAATGTTTTGTAAATGTTATTTTTTGTTAAATCCTTCATTTTTTTACACTAATTCCTCTCATCTTCTACGAAGTGGTACAAATTTCTGTTTATATACAGATAAATTTTATATTGACAATCCATTTTTTTCATGTATAATTATATATGATTTTTCAAGAGTTTTCAATACAGTTCAAAAAAATGAAAAATTCTCAAGATTTATCAAAAAAGGAGAGGGATATATGCGTCAAAAGGAACGTCTGGATTACATAATGGATATTATGAAACAGTACAAATACGTAACTGTAAAATTTTTGTCGGAGGAGCTTCATTACAGTACCGCCACAATTAATCGTGATTTGAATACTCTTATGCGTCAAAAGCTGATAACCCGCAGCTATGGCGGCGCAGAGCTTGCGAAGTCAAAAAGTGTTCCTCTGATATTCAGGTATCATAAAATGAAGGCAGAAAAAAATAAAATTGCGAAAAAGGCGGCGGAATTCATAGAAGACGGCGACATAATTTTTATTGACGGCTCAACAACTGCACAGTATATAGGACAGTATATTTTGAATAAGAAGGGCATCACGGTAATTACTAATAATATATATCTTGCATCATATCTCAGCGAAAATAATATTAACACAGTATGCCTTGGCGG
>JAQXUJ010000079.1 GCA_029219925.1 Clostridiales bacterium
CCGGCGGCTTTGAAAAAATCAATACTGTTACCGAATATTTACAGCAATACGGCGTAACGGTTGCAAACCGTATTAAAAACTTGTTTAATCCGCTGTTCGACCCGACAAAGGAGGATATCTGCGAACACATCAAGCTGATAAATCAGAACATCAAAAAGAATGTCGGCTATTCGCTTTACCCTGCACAGCTGGCTGTTGCGGAAGCCTTAAAAAGACGTCTTGACAAAGCAAAGACCGGCATTGTTATAGCTGAATGCGGCGCAGGAAAATCCAAAATAGGAGCGGTCGCATTAGCTGCGCACCAAAGAGGTAAAAAAGCCTTAAATGTTGTGCTGTCACCATCGCACGTTACGAAAAAATGGGTTCGTGAAATTGAGGAAACTCTGCCGAACACAAAGGCGGAGGTGGTATATTCAATTGCCGACATTGATCGTGTATGCAAGGATTTTCAAAACGGAGACAAAAGCATGTATATGGTTATTTCAAAGGAAAGGGCAAGAGATGGATATATGCGCCGTCCGGCAGTCATATATTCCAAATTCCGAAAGGGCTTTATCTGTCCGCATTGTTTCAGGGTTATAGAACAGGATCTGGTTGATGACGGTGTGAAATATACGGTCAATGCCGACCAGTTTTTCTTTAAAAAAGAAACGCGTCAAAATCATAAATGCCCTGACTGCGGCGAGATGCTTTGGACCGCGATAAATCCGGATGATTATAATCTGCGTCATAACCTGTGGGTCAAAATCGGTGGTTACGGATTTGTTTATCGTCCGCATGCCGAACAGCATTTGACAGCAACAAAGGATTTGCGGGTTCTGGACAGAGTAAATGAAATCATAGGTACGGATGGCATAATTACCGTAAAAGGTGCATATAGGCGATATTCAATGAGCGGATATATTGCGGAAAATATCAAAAAGATTGACGCCGTAATTGCTGATGAACTGCATTTATTCAAGGGTGACAGCGGACAGGGCAATGCTATGGCGACTCTTTTTGGCTGTGCTGAAAAGGTGATCGGAATGACGGCAACGCTGATAAACGGTTATTCGAGCGGTATGTTTTACCTGTTGTATCGTATATCATCACATCTTATGCAGGTGGATAACAAGCCGTATGATAAACCGGAGCTGTTCAATACGGAATACGGAGTTACAGAAACAATGTATCAGATGTGCAGCAATGATGTGTATAACGCAAACAGCCGGAATGTGAAAAAGACTCTGCGAGTAAGACAAAAGCCGGGAGTGTCCCCGTTGGTGTATTCCCGATTTCTAATTGACAGCGCCGTGTTTTTGTCCTTAAACGACATGGGTAAACAGCTGCCGGAATATGAGGAAATACCGGTTGCGCTTGATATGCGCGAGGATATTGCAAAGGAATATGAGAGGTTGGAAAAGGAATATATCAGGGTGATGAAAAATCATGACGGAAATGCAATGCGCCTGATGTCGAAGTTTACAAGCCTTCTGACCACTTATCCTGACCAGCCGTATCAGAATGAGCCGATAATGTACCCCGGCAGCGGAGAACCTGTAGTTGTACCGAAAGATTTATCCTGCATCGATGAACTGCACGAAAAAGACAGCGCAGTTTTGGATATTGTCCGAAAAAAGATAGAAAACGGTGAACGCGTACTGATTTATACCAGCTGGGTCAAAATAGATACACAGGAGAAACTTACGAAAATTCTGGCTGAGCATGGATATAAAACGGCTGTTTTGAAACCAACAGTCAGTCCGGATAAGCGCGAGGAATGGGTGGCAAAGAAACTGTCCGAGGGTATTGATGTGCTGATCACAAACGGGGCATTGGTTGAAACCGGTCTCGATTTGAATGCATTTACAACAATAATCTACTATAATATCGGATATAACCTTTACACCTTCCGTCAAAGCTCCAGACGTTCATGGCGAATTAATCAGACAGCGCCGCGCGTTGAGGTATATATTCTGTATTACCGGGGCGTAATACAGGAGCGGGCAATCGGACTTATGGCATCAAAGCTTGCAGCTGCAACACTTGTCGAGGGTAATTTTTCGGAAGAAGGACTAGCCGCGATGAGCGATTGCGATGATATGACATCACAGCTTGCAATGGCGCTGACAAACGGCATACGTGATGAGGTTGAGGACTTGAGCGAAGCATTCAAGAAGATGGCAATTATCAAGGAAACGGATAAAAACTGCAATGATTTCCGTATGGCGTCAATTCATGAAAAGCTTAATCGGGCAAAAGAGATTGCAAAACGAGCAAACGCAGGGCGTAAAACGATTATCTATGCAGACCTTAAAAGCTGTAATGATTGCCAAATATCGCTTTTTGATATTGCATGCTGAACCGATATTGTTGAGGAAGAAACGAGAATTTACATATGTTAGTTCTCGTTTTTTGTTGTGCGAAAAGGAGGAGAACATGAAATTTATTGTCAACAGGCAGGAGATGTCAGACTGCCTGAAATCAATGCTAAGAATTGTGCCGCAAAAAAGCTCGGTCAGATCCATGACCGGATTTTTAATCACGGCACAGGAGGAGGACGGGCTTTTGTACATGACTGCCACTAACGGCGTAACAGCCATAGTCAGAAGTATTAAGTGTGTTTTGGAAGAAGGCGGCGGATTTGTTGCGGAGGCAAGATTTTTGGTGGATATGCTTATGCGTCTTGGCGGTGATACCGTTGTGTTCGAGGATAATTCGGATAGGATTGTTACAGTACAGTCCGGAAGATGTATGTATACAATCAAAACGCTGCCCGATACAGAGTATCCGAAACCGAAAATGATGACGCCTGAGAAAACCGTCAGAATTAAGGGGATAAAACAGCTTTATCTGAAAACTGCGGCAAACACGGCAAAGGGTGACGCTGCAGATACCTTAAAGGGTATTCATATCAATATTACACAGAAAGAGGTAATGGCAGAGAGCTGCAGTACATCTTCAATGTCGAGAGCAGTTATTCCGTGCGAAACAGGCGGAAGTCTTTCTCTGATACTTCCGAGGCAGGGATTTGCAATGCTGGCAGGTGCGGCAGGCGATGACGAAATGACTGTGGGAATGTGCGGAAAACAAGCGGTGTTTCGAAAGGACGGGTTTATTTATCAGACCATATGCATACAGGGTGAATATATAGACCTAGACAAGGTTATTGAGTCTGTAAAACCCGATGCATATTATGCAAGCTTTGAGTATGAGGATATGAAGAGGATACGCGAAGTCTGCACCGTTGCCGGTATTGGCAGTACAAAGTCATATATTAAGCTGGAGTTTAGCGAACGCGGCATCCTAGCCTCGACAAAGAATGATATTGGAAGCACCGAGAGCTTTATTGATGGTATCCGATTAAAAGGAGATGGTGAATTTACCTTTTTCTATTCAGCGGAACAGCTTCAGAATATTTTTCGCAGTCTTGACGGGACGATGGTCATGTCGCTAAGCAGCAGAGGATACTTGTTGATTTTTACGCGGTTTGATAAGTATTTGACTATGCCGCTATCGGAAAATGCAGTAAAAAGCAGGGACGAAAAAATCAAAAAAGCAAAGAAAAAGGGCAAAACAAAAGAGAAAGCAGACAAAAAAGTTGCGTAAGAAAGGGACAAAAGTATATGAATAATCAAAAAATATTAGACGTGATAGCCGAAGTCAACACGGTTGCGGCGGAACGTGAGGAACTGACAGAGTGTATTGCACTTGCACTGCTGGCAAGAAAAAATCTTTTTATCCTCGGCGGTACAGGACAGGCAAAGAGCTTTTGTATTAATGAATTCAGAAAAAGAATTACAGATGCAAAACAGTTTGAATATCTTATCTCAAAGCAAACCGATGAGGAAAAGCTGTTTGGTCGGCTTGACCTTTCAAGCCTTATCCCCGGAAGTATGCCGCAGGATGAGCTTGAGAGGGATATCTCGTATTCGGTGCTTCTTGAAAAACTCAAGGAAAAGTACAGCGACTATGAGGTGAGCGGAGATCCCGAAACACTCAAAGAAGCGCACCTGATAGAAAAACAACTTGAAGCGGTGCGGCAGATACTATGCAGTATCAAGCCGAATATGCCGAAAATAATAACAGCGGGAAAGATTCCCGACAGTCACATCTGTTTTATTGACGAGATTTTCAAGGCAAATGACGGGATCTTAAACTCGCTGCTTACGGCTTTGAACGAACATGTGTATACAAACGAAGGGCAGACGGTGAAAATTCCGGTAATATCATTTTTTGCGGCGTCAAATGAGATTCCGAACTTTTCGGACAGCACCCAAGCGATACTAAAACCGCTCTATGACCGTTTTGATCTGAAGGTTTTGACGGAATATATAGAAGAACGTGATAACCGCCTGAAAATCCTGAAAGTAAAGCAAAACGGCGGTGCGGCTTTGGTTAATGCAACACTAAGCCTGCAGGAGCTTGAAGAAATGCAGAAGGAGGTACAGGGGATAAGGGTGTCTGATGAGCTTGATGAGCTTGCTGACAGTGTACTCTGTCAGCTGCGTCAGAAAGGAATCCATGTATCGGACAGAAAGTTTCTTGGGTTTGCCCCAATCGTACGGGCAAAGGCTTATCTTGAAGGCAGAAAAGAAGCTATGCCAAAGGATTTGCTGGTTTTAAAAAATTATTTCTGGAATAGACCGGAGGAAATTCCGGAGATTGAACAGGTTTTAAAAGACACTTGTGAAAATCCGGTCGGAGCAGAAGTGGAGAGGCTGGTTTCAATGGCGCAGGAGGCGGCGGATGTAATGGAGGAGTCGATGAAGGATAATACGGAGGATTTAAGACCGTATATTAAATTTTCATCAGAGCTTTTGAAAATATATAAGGCTGCCGTAAGCTTAAAAACAGGGCAGATGTCCGAAACCTCGGAACAGGTCATAGCAGACGGCTGCTGTAAGCTTGAAATACTCAATAAGAAGACGTCGGAAAAAGCCGGCACTACATATATTACCCTGGAAGAAAAAAACAGATTAAGTGTATAAAGAAAGGAATGTTGTATTTATGCTGAACAAATGTATTTTCATAGGAAGATTGACAAGAGATCCGGAAATCAGACAGGCAGGCGAAGCAAAGGCTGCAAAGTTCACGATAGCAGTTACAAGACGGTATAAGAAAAAGGATGAGGAAAAACCGTCAGCGGACTTTATTCCGGTTACTGTGTGGCACGGTTCTGCCGAATTTGCGGAAAAGTATCTTGAAAAGGGCAAGCAGATTTATGTTACAGGCGCACTTGAAACCTATTCATATGAAAAGGACGGAGAAATGAAGTATGCTTTTTGCATCAATGCGGATGAAATCGGGTTTGCCGACACGAAAAAAAGCGGGGAAACGGAAAGCAAGGCTAAAGATTCGGATACAGCTAAGAAGGATGATTTTTCGGAGTTTGGTGAAGCTTTTGAGGAGTTTGGCGACGACTTACCATTTTAATATACTGCGCAAGGGGCACCGTGCCCCTTGCGGGAAAGGATTGAACTATGATGAGATTCAGAAATTTTGACGATATTCTTACAAGCAGTATTTTTGACGAAAGAGAGTATACCGACAGAGTGTTAAAATCTACGCGCATCGAACAGATGATATATGACGAACTGCATAAAGAAAGTATACTGCCTGAACTGGAGCAGAAATGCAGAACACGTTTTAAAGGGTTTTCAAGCCTTGCAAACGATGTGTTTCAATCAATATATTGCATTAAGATCAAATTCAATGATGACAGTGATATGTCAGCTGCGTCAAGGCTCGTTAATAAACGAATATTAAATGAGCTTATGAGCAGGGACAAATTTACAGCTCTTAAAAAAATCTGTGAGGGCAAGGAGCTTCCGGCGATTGCGGCAGCTGAGGAATTTGCACAGAGTATAGCAGATGATCTCGATACATTTCTGCAAAATGATAAGAACGATGTCCTTGAAACTTTAAAAAAAGACAGGGAGAAACTGACCAAAAGCTTGCTTGATATTATTGGCGGTATTAGTACACGTTCGGATGAAGGACGAAAAAAGGCGGAGAAAAAAGCAGTAGAGCTTGCAAACCGTATCATTTCAAAGCAGGAGCAGGCAGATATGTATGAAAATATACTGCAAAGCAATTTGCAAAAGAAAGGCAAAGCTATTCGTGCGGCTGTTCGTAAAGCGACGGCTGCGGCAAATGAAAAGGCAGTAAATACCGCATATCAGATTATTGCGTGGGGTGACAGCAACGGCAGTATGAGTCTGAACGAACTGAATACTTCTGTGTTGAAGAAATGTGCTGAGTCTGAAAAGCTTAGGTATATTGCGGGATTTTTGGGACGGTATAAAGAAATTATGAATTCAAAACGTCTTGCAGGCTATACCTACGGACGCGGAGAGAAGTATGACATAGGACTCGGTAACAATCTTTCAAAAACGCTGACGTCTGACCTGGCGCTTTTGGCAAGCCGGGAGCTGCTTCC